>CAMWJS010000009.1 GCA_947174635.1 uncultured Muribaculaceae bacterium | reverse complement strand
GGTGGGTTTATGGCCGGGGTCTGCGCCCGCTCCGCGGTCTCCGAACCCCGGTTAACAGTAGCCCCCGAGCCTCCCGGCTCTCATTGCAATTTTATTGCGATTTTGGGCTATGTGAGGCTTATTTTGTTACTTGCGCAGAAAGAAGCGCGTGACAAGCGCTGTGATGAAGCCTATGCCGATGATTACGGCTGCCACTATGGCAATGTCGCCGGCTGCCACGCTGACGGGATAGGCGTCGATAGAGAGCTGTGAAGGGTCGTCGGCTCCGAGCTTTATGAATCCGAACCACTGCTGCAACAACGATAGCACGACACCGGCCATGATGCCGGCTATGCCCCCGATGGTGGTTATGAGCATGCTGAGCCACCCGTAGATGCCCGATATGGTGCCGGCAGTGGCTCCCAGCGATGACAGCACGACGCTGTTGCCGCGCTTCTCGATTATCATGATTGACATTATTGCAAGCACGTTGAATGTGGCTATAAGCAATATGAATGTCAGCATGACGAGGGTAATCCATTTTTCGACGTTTATCATGCGGAATGCATCGTGCTGCTGCTCGATGCGGTCGGCCACCTTGTAGCAGTCGCCTGCCAGTCGGCCTATCTCGGCGCTTATGCGGCCTATGTCGGCATCGTTGTCAATGCCGATTTCAATGGCCGAGGCCTCGGTGGTGTAGCCGAGCAGGTTGCGTGCGAAGTCGAGCGGCACGAACAGGTAATCGTTGTCGAGCTCATTCTGGTCAATGCGGTATACAGCCGTAACGACCACTGAGTCGCAGCGGAATGCCGCTAACGGATTGGCGGGGTTGATGCGGGCGCGTCGGCGCGGTTCGTAGATGCGGATATTGACTGGCACGGAAGGAAATGCCCGCAGTGTATTGGCTACGCCGACCGATGAAATGGCGGTGTTGGGAAGCTCGTAATCGTCGTAGATGAGCATGGGAGTGCCGTCGATAATGACATCGGGCATCGAGCGGGCCGTGATGCCGCCGGGCTCGATGCCGCAGAGCACCAGAGGCGCCTGGCGGTCGCCGGCTACGGCGAATGCGCGTTCGGTGATTGTGGGTGCGGCATTTGTCACTCCGTCCACCGTCATGAAAACCGTGGCGAGCGAGTCGGCATCGGCTATGGTCTTCCCCTCGGCCGGAGTCACAACCAAAGGCGCGCTGAAACGTGATATTTTCTGCGCCGTGAAGTCGGAAAATCCGTTGAACACCGACAGCACTATCACCATCGCCGTGGCGGCAATGGCTACACCTGCCATCGAAATGTACGACAGCACGTTGACTGCGGCGTGGCTCTTGCGTGAGAAAAGATAGCGCAGCGCAATGCGTATGGATAATGACTGGCGGCTCAAAGTTTATCGTTTTATTTCGTAAGATGTCGCTGACCTGGTTTTAGCTTTCCGCGGTTGAAAACCGCGGCTACTACATGATGCGTCACATAGTAGGGGGTGTTGCAGAACTCCAAAACGTAGGGACGCACGGCTCGTGCGTCCGCAAAACAGCGCTGATTATCGCCTTTTACCGGACGCACGAGCCGTGCGTCCCTACATCGCAAACCGAAATTTTGGAGTTCTGCAACACCCTCTTTAATAATAACGTTTTGCCCCCCCCACACATGTTTATTCCTCCTTTTTCAGCAGCGTGTCGATGCGCTCGATATAGTCGAGCGAGTCGTCGAGATAGAACGACAGTTCGGGAGTCTTGCGCAGCTGGAAACGCACCTTTTGCGCCAGTTCGTAGCGTATGGTCTTGGTGGAGTTGTTGATGTTGCTGAGTATTTCCTCACCTTTCTCCGAGGGGAACACCGAAAGATAGACTCTTGCGAGGCTCAGGTCGGGAGTGACGCGTACGTTGCTGACCGATACAATCACACCGTGGGTTTTCGATGTCTGCTGGCGGAATATTTCACTCAGCTCCTTCTGCAGAAGGCGGGATATTTTGGCTTGACGGGTTGTTTCCATAATCATTGATGTTTTTTATTGTTGGAACTATATCAGAAGTTCAACGCCAGGGAGCTTCCGATAGTTTTTGACGAAGACGGTTGCGGGGGATGATGCTCCCGAAGCGACATCGTCAATGCAAATTTACAAAATTAGAATTTAGTGCAAAAAAAAATTACTCGTCGTCTCGACGAATAATCTTCTTACCTTAAATCTAATACCATGAAAAACTGATGCAAAGGTAGTGTTTTTATGTTATAAAACATAATTTTTCAAATAAAATTTTCACGTTTTAACATAAATTAAACAAAAACGATCAAATTCTTTGGCTCAAGTCTGAATTGCAGTGCATTTTACAGTCTCTGTTTAATATTGTTGTGAGCATGTTGCAAAACCCAGAGGAATGCCACCAAAAAGTAGGGACGCACGGCTCGTGCGTCCGATTTGATGCTGATAATCAATATGTTGGCGGACGCACGAGCCGTGCGTCCCTACTTTTTGGTGGCATTTTTTGAGTTCTGCAACACCATCTTCAAGGCTCTTGTCCTTTTGGTGACTGAGAGGGTTATTTCAGCAGGTCGGGGCGGAGGCGGCGTGTGCGCTCTACGGCCTGCTCGTGGCGCCATTCGCTGATGCGGGCTTCGTGGCCCGAGAGGAGTATGTCGGGCACGCGCCAGCCGTTGTAGTCGGCCGGACGGGTGTAGACCGGGGGAGCAAGCAGATTGTCCTGAAACGAGTCGCTGAGCGCGCTCTGCTCGTCGCCTATAGCGCCCGGTATGAGGCGCACTATGGCGTCGGAGATGATGATGGCGGGGAGTTCGCCGCCGGTCAGCACGTAGTCGCCGACCGAGATTTCGCGGGTGATGAGATGCTCGCGTATGCGGTAGTCTATGCCCTTGTAGTGGCCGCAGAGTATGATGATATTTTCGAGCATCGACATCGAGTTGGCCATCGGCTGGTCGAAAAGCTCGCCGTCGGGCGAAGTGAAAATCACCTCGTCGTAGTCGCGTTCGGCCTTAAGGGCCGCGATGCAGCGGTCGATCGGCTCTATCTGCATCACCATGCCCGCCTCGCCGCCGAAAGGATAGTCGTCGACCTTGCGGTGCTTGTTGGTGGAATAGTCGCGCAGATTGTGGATGCCGAATTCCACGAGCCCCTTCTGCTGGGCACGTTTCAATATCGAGCACCCAAGCGGCGACTCAAACATCTCGGGAAGTACAGTAAGTATATCGATACGCATATTCGTTCAGTTTTAAAAATTGTTTTTACAGTATTGCCGTGACTTCTTTGAAGGCGTAGCGGGAGAGGGTGTTGTCGGGTCGGAGGAGGGAGAGGGTGCCGTCGGGGGCTACGTCGGCTATGCGGGCGGTGAAGTCGCCTGCGGCATCGCGGTAGGGATGGTAGCCGTCGCGGCGCCACAGACGCGACATGTAGTCGGTTTCGGTCAGGTTGCCGCCGGCGCGGTCTTCGGCTTCGACAAGGGATATGATATCGGCGCACACTTCGCGGAGCATGCTGTCGAGCGGGTAATCGCCGCCGGTCAGTTGTGTCAGCGACACGGGGTTGGGGGCGTCGGAGTAAAATGCTTTCTGGTTGATGTTGATGCCTGCGCCGATTACGGTGCGCTCGATGCGTCCTGCCGTGAGCACATGTTCGATGAGTATGCCGCATATCTTGCGGTCGCCTACGTAGATGTCGTTGGGCCACTTGATTGACGCCTCCATGCCGTCGGGCAGGTAGCGGTCGAGCCAGCGCACTATGGCGAGCGACACGGCGCGAGATATCGCCATCTGCCTTACGGGCGGTATGCCTGCGGGACGCATCAGGATGGAGAATGTCAGGTTGGCCCCGGGTTCCGACTCCCACGTGTTGCCGCGCTGTCCGCGTCCGGCCGATTGCCGTCGAGCGGCGACGACGGTGGCATGCGGCACATCGGTCATCTGCCGCAGGTAAGTGTTGGTCGACGCGGTTTCCTCGAGTTCGATGATATTCATTTTCAGTCTTCTACGGTGAGGGTGCGCGAGCCGTCGTCGTTGACCTTGACGGTTACCTTGACGGTGTCGTCGGGGAGGATGTCGTCGATGCGTTCGGGCCATTCGATGAGGCAGAGGGCGCCTGAGTCGAAGTAGTCCTCGACGCCGAGGTCGAGAGCCTCTTCCACGCTTTCGAGGCGGTAGAGGTCGAAGTGGTAGATGAGCTCGGCGGTGGTGTCGGAGCGGTATTCGTTGACGATGGCGAAGGAGGGGGAGCCGGTGGCGTCATCCTCCACGCCGAGCGCACGCGACAGCGCGTTGATGAATGTGGTCTTTCCGGCGCCCATTTCGCCGTAGAATGCGAACACTGTGCGGTCGCCCATGAGTTCGATGAAACTGCGTGCGGCCTCGTCGATATTGTCGAGTGATGAGATGTTTATTGTTTTCATTGCTGTTGAGGTTTTGTATTCAGGAAAATGATGTTCTTTAACGCGGAGTGAGGGTGATTATCGGTATGAGCATTTCCTCCATCGATATGCCTCCGTGCTGGAATGTGCCGGTGTAATACTGCACGTAGTAGTTGTAGTTGTTGGGGTAGGCGAAGAAGTCGCGTTTGCCCGCGAAGATGTAGGTCGACGACACGTTGGGCGAGGGGAGGCCGTAGCGGTCGGGACGCTTGATTTCGTAGACCTGACGCTGGTTGTAGTCGAGGTTTTTGCCCACCTTGTAGCGCAGGTTGGTGTTGGTGTTCTTGTCGCCGATTACCTTTATGGGGTTTTCGACGCGGATGGTGCCGTGGTCGGTGGTAAGCACTATCTTGTAGCCCTTTGAGGCGATGAGCCGGAAGAGGTCGATGATGTTGGAGTGGCGGAACCACGACTCGGTTATGGAGCGGTAGGCCGCGTTGTTTGAGGCAAGCTCGCGTATCATCTTCGACTCGGTGCGGGCATGCGACAGCATGTCGATGAAGTTGACGACAATGACGTTGAGGTCGTTGACAAGCAGGTTGTTGAAGTCGCGGATGAGGCGTTCGCAAGCCGACGAGTCGTTGAGCTTGTTGTAGGAGAAACGGCACTGGCGGCGGAAGCGCTCGAACTGCGTGGCTATGAGCGGCGCCTCGTTGAGGTTTTTCCCTTCATCCTCCTCCTCGTCGACCCACAGGTCGGGGAAGAGCCGCGCTATCTGTATCGGCATCAGTCCGGAGAAGATGGCGTTGCGGGCATACTGCGTGGCGGTGGGGAGTATCGATGTGTAGAGGCTCTCCTCGAAGGTGAACGTATCGGCCAGCAGCGGTTTGACAATCTGCCACTGGTCGAGGCGGAAATTGTCGACGAGCACAAAGAACACCTTTTCGCCCTTGTCGAGCATCGGGAATAGGGTAGAGCGGAATATGGTGTCGGACATGGCGGGACGGTCGTCGCCCGACAGCCAGTCCTCGTAGTTGCGTTTGACAAACTTGTAGAACTCCGAGTTGGCTTCCTCCTTCTGCATCTCGAGCATCGAGTCCATCGCGGTGTCGGCGGATGCGAGTTTCATCTCCCAGAAAGTGAGTTTCTCGTAGAGGCGCTTCCAGTCGTCGAGGGTCGAGGCCTGTGATATAAGTGACGAAATGTTGGCGAACTCCTGGCGGTAGTCGGTCGATGCCTGCTCCGAGACGAGGCGTTCGGAGTGGAGGTTTTTCTTGATGGAGAGGAGTATCTGGTTGGGGTTTACCGGCTTGATGAGGTAGTCGGCGATGTTGTTGCCCACGGCCTGGTCCATGATGTTCTCCTCCTCGCTCTTGGTAATCATGATTACCGGCGTGGTCGGTGCCGACTGCTTTATGCGCTGCAGCGTCTCCAGACCGGTCAGGCCGGGCATGTTCTCGTCGAGGATGATAAGGTCGAAATGCTCGCTTTGGGCGAGGTCGAGGGCATCGCGGCCGTTGTTGACCGTGACGAGATCGTAGCCTTTGGCTTTGAGGAACATTATGTGGGGCTTCAGCAGGTCTATTTCGTCGTCAGCCCAGAGTATTCGGTTTGCGCTCATTGGCGTTATCGTGGTTAGAGGTTGGAGTAAAAGTTTGTTTAATCGAGCAGCGGGTCATCGTCACCTTCCGACCCGGCAGGGTAGTCGGGAAGCGCGGGCTGCGGAGCGGGCGCCGGGGCAGGTTTCGGTGCGGGCGCGGGAGGAGTGGGCGCCGGGGGCGTGGGCGTGGTTGCCGGCAGAGGTTGAGGCTGCGGAGCGGGCGCCGGCACAGCCGGCTCAACCGCATTTGCAGCCGGCTCGCTCTCAGTCGGACTCTTCGGACCTGTCAGACCGGTCGGACTTGTCGGACTTGTCTGAGCACTCTGAGCACTCTGAGGGCTCGGCTCGCTTTCGTTCTCTTCGATGATGCCCTCGGAGGGGCCGAAAAATTCGGGCGGGAGCACACGTTCCTCCGTGTCGCGGTATGTCTTGTCCTCGACATAACGGAAATAATCTTCAAAAGAGCCGCCGCCGTGGAGGAGGGTGTCGAAGTTCTTGGCACTGATTACCACCGGACGTACCTGCGGGGGCAGCTGCAAGGCGGCGTCGGCCTGGAGCACGCTGCGGTAGTGGTTGACTTCGGCCACATTGGCAAACGGCTTGATGATGAGCAGTCCGAGGCGGCCGAAATTCATCTGCTCGAGGTCGAAGTCTTTCACCACAAACGATGTGAAGTTGTGGCGGGCGATGTCGTAGAGCAGCTGGTTGGGGGCTACTTTGTCGGTGGGGTAGAGGAGTATGAAGAGCTGTTCGTCGTCGGGGTTGAGCTCGAATTCGAGAGGGTTGTCGGCGTCGGGTGCCGTGTCGTCGTCGCTCAGGCGTATGTCCCAGAGCATGCCGCGCATGTTGGCGCTTCCGGAGTTGAGTTTGCGTCCGGCGTCGAGGCCTTTGATATAGGCGGCCGCATAGGGGGTGAGGTCGGTGTCGGGATAGCGCTGAAGCATCTCGGTGAGCGTCTCCTTGAACTGCTCGGGCTTGTTCTCGGTCACGTAGGCCAGTGCGTTGATAAACATGAACTTCGGCATCAGCTTGCTCATGGGAAAATCGCGGCTCATCTCGTCGTAGGCGCGGTGTACGGCAGCATTGTCGTTGTCGAGATATGCCTGATATGCGGCATCGTAAAGCTCGTCCTGACGTGCGTCCATGAGGCGGAGGTTGTCGATGTAGTGCGGGTCGCGCATGGCGCGGCCGTAGGGGGAGTCGGCGAAGTCGCTGACTATGAGGTTGCGCCAGCGCTCGGCCCCGGCCATGTCGCCCTGACGCACGGCCATCAGGTAGAGGTTGTAATAAACGTCGAGACGGTAGACATTGTCGGGATATCGGCGCAGCAGGCGGTCGAACTCGTTGCGTGCGGCCGGGAAGTCCTCGAGCTTGTCCTTTAGGATTACGCCCATGTTGTAGAGCCCTTCCTGTATGACGTCGTTGGCTATCTGGCGTTCGCGGTCGTCCTTCGGTATCTGCTTGAGATAATACTCGACGTAGTGCGGGTCGTTCTGGCGCTCCACAGCCTCGGCGTCGGCACTCTCTTCCGTGTCTTCGCCGTTGGTGTCAGGCTTCTCTTCATCATCTTCCTCTTCGCTGTCGTTGAATGAGTCGAAGGCGTATGACGCCTTGTTGCGGCGGCGCCAGTCGTCCTCGAGTTTGCGGGAACCCCAGCGGCGCTGGAAGTCGGTCTTGCCGGCAGTGACGGTCGACTGGTTGTAGAAATACCAGGAGTTGTCGCTGTTCATCGTGAATGTTGTCGGCGACGAGGCATTGCCTCCGAACGGGTCGCCCTGCGCCGCCTGGTTGGCGCGCATCTCCTCGCGGCGTGCCAGTTCGGCTTCCTCGGCCTCCTTCTTCTTGAGTTCGGCGATGAGACGTTCGGCCACTGCGGTCTGCTCCTCGGGTGTCATGTACGAGAGTTTGAGCAGCGAGTCCTGAAGGGTGACGTTCTGGGCGTAGACGGCGAGCTCGTCGAGGAAGTCGGAGCGGCGTTTGAGCGCCTTGTAGTCGGGATATGTGTCGGGCACCTGGGGCAGGGCCTCGGAGTAGCATGGCTGCGCCTTTACATAGTCGCCCAGGTCGTAGTAGAGTCCGCCGAGAGTGAGCTGGGTCATGGCTTTGTCCACGCCGTTGCGCGTGGAGCTTTTCACCGCCTCCTCGTAGCTGGCGATGGCCTGCGTGGTGTCGCGGCGCGAGAGGTAGAGGTTGCCTATGGCGTAGTATATCTGGTCGAGGTAGTCCTTGTTGCGGTCGTAGCGCGTCATGCGGCGCAAAGCTTTGACTTCCGATGTGATATCCTCCCCCTCGAATACTTCGCTCTGTTTGATGCGGGCGTTGAATTTGGTGCGGTAGGAAGCCGATGTCGACGAGCCCGCTTTGGCGAATGCCTTGTAGGCCAGTTGTTTCTCTCCGGCAAGGGTGTAGAGCTGACCGAGCAGGAAGTTGAGACGCGTTTTCTGAGCGCCGCCCGATGCGGCCACCGCCTCTACGAGATAGGGTATCGCCTCTTTCGGCTTGTTGGAGTTGATGAAGAAGTCGGTGTAGGTCAGGTTGTAAAGGTAGCGCAGCTGCTTGTTGACCAGTTCGTCGGGCTTGATGCGGGTCAGAATCATCTCCGCCTCGAACAGCCAGTCGATGGCGCAATAGCTTCGCGCCTGCCATATCTTGGCCTCGGTGACAGTCTCGGGCAGCCACGTGAAATGCTTTGTTATGTAGAAGAAAGTGGAGGCGGCACCGAGGAAATCGCCGTTGAGAAACTGCGAGCGCCCCATCATCATCCATGCGTTGTGGAGGAAGGGGTTGTACTCGTCGCGCTTCATCCAGGCCTTGTATTCCGGGTCGGAGGCTTTGCCCGCCTTTCGTGCCGGTTTCTTCTTTATGGAGCGTACCTGAATGGCTTTCTGCGCCTTTTCGATGGAGCGGGTGAAGTCGCCTGTGGGTTGGGGAGCATGCTCGTCGGCACGGGCTTCGGCAGGGTGGGTGAACACGAGGCGCGAATAGTCGTCCTCATATTTCTTCTCCATCTCGTCGAGGGTCTCCTTGTAGTGGGTGTCGCCGTTGTAGTAGATGTTGTAGCGGGTGATGAACGCCGTGTACTGCCGCGAGGCCGCGGTGTTCTTCTTGAGCGAACACGCCGAAAGGACAGCAATCAGCGCGATTGTTGTCAAGGCAAAGAGCGTCCGTGTCAGAAACCTGTAATTCATCTTTTTGTTCCGGCATTAAATTAACGCGCTAAGTTACTAATTTATTTTGTCATTGCTCCACTTTATTATAAAGTAATCGAAGCGGATATGTTGACCGCCGATGAAATTTTTTGAAAAAATGAGGGTTGAAATTTGGTTTATATTATAAACCTTATTAAATTTGCAGGTGAATAAAGAGCGAAATCGCGCGACCGCTCTTTTTTTTAATAGTAAAATGGTTTATAAAATAAACCAAATGTCAAATCTTCAAAAATCGTTTATTATGGAAGATAGAAAAATTACTGAAAAAGAGAGTCTTGAGGTTATAACCGCGATGATAGCCCGCACCAAAGAGCGCTACATAGGCGATGGAAATATCATGCTGATGTGGGGTTATCTTATTGTGGCGGTTACCGGTCTGATATGGGTGCTTCTGGCAACGACCCACAATCCGGTTTGGAACTGGCTGTGGTTTCTGATATGGATTATAGGAGGAATAGCGACACCGATAATGGATAAGAGGAACCGGACCACGCGGGGTGTGAAGAGTTACTCCGACAAGGTGGCGTCGCGCATTTGGTCGGTAGTCGGTTTCAGTGCGATATTCTCGACATTCTGCTGTCTCGGATTTCTTTTTGTAAAGGGAATAGACGCGTGGAGCATGATGATGGTTTTTGCTCTCATAATCGTTCCGTTTGCGGAGATAGCACAGGGTGTTATTATAAACGAGAAATCGCTTGTGGCTGGCGGTTCGGTCGGTCTTGCCATCGGTATTTTCGCAGCTTGCTGTATCGCAGGCAAGGTAGCCCTTACAGCGAACTGGTTTATGCCATTGTTCATATTGGCCTTTGTGGCGATGATGATTGTGCCCGGACATATTCTTAACCGAAAAGCGAAACGCAAATGAAAGAACTTAATCCGCTTCTGCACTCGCAACTACGGCTTGCCGTCATATCCATTCTGATGAATGTCGAGGAGGCTGATTTCGTATATCTCAAGGAGAAAACCGAATCGACGGCCGGAAATCTAAGCGTGCAGCTCGACAAACTGTCGTCGGCAGGATATATCTCATTAGAGAAAGGAATGTCGGGCAAACGCCCGCGAACGACGTGCTCTATAACCGACGCCGGCCGAAAGGCTTTCGAGGAGTATGTCGAGGCATTGAAGTCGTATCTCAACCTCTGACAATCAATCGACTCCAGGTCTGATCAAATAAAATCACAATAGCTTTTGACGAGTCATGGCTATTGTGGTTTTATTTGGTCGGCATGCGTCATGCCGATGTGTTTTCGGAAGAAAATTTTGAAAAAAATGCATCAGATGTTGCATAGAAAAAATAAAACCATTACCTTTGCGGAGTAAAAACGCGGTGATAGCGACATTCAAGCGTGGATGTGGAGCCGATGTGATTACGATATGCTTCAGTAGCTCAGTTGGTTAGAGCACCTGACTGTTAATCAGGGGGTCGTTGGTTCAAGCCCATCCTGAAGCGCCCGATAAAAAGAGATGTCGACAACGGCATCTCTTTTTTTGTGCGTGTTGTCCGTTAGGTGAGTAACATGGGCTCGGCGCGTGCCGAGCTCGGGAGGCTATCACCAAAATTGTAGGGACGCACGGCTCGTGCGTCCGAGTCTTATGCTTGATAATCAAGATGTTGGCGGACGCACGAGCCGTGCGTCCCTACAATATGAAGTGCTGCAACCCTTCAAAGTAAAGCCGGGAATTATTATATTGTAATGCAGTGTTATTTCGGCTTGAACCTTTTTTTTGTTTTGTCTCAACTTATTTCGGTTAAAATACATTATAGTTGAAAGGGCGGTCGGTTATGCGGGCTGCAGAGGGCTGCAGTCCGAAAATCGGAAAACTGCCGCAGCGAGGGATAAGAGAGTGATGATTTAAATCCAAACACTCTCTAAAAAAAAGAGTCGGAAATATGCATATTATTGCACCGATTTTGTTAAATTTGCACTTAAATCTATCTGTATGATTGAACGGATTATTATCATCGACAGCGTTGACCCGGTCAGCTTCTACGGCGTGAACAACTGCAATATGCAGTTGATTAAGAACTTGTTTCCCAAGCTCAGGCTTGCGGCGCGCGGTTCTGTAATAAAAGTAATCGGCGATGACAGGGAGACCTCGGAGTTCGAGAAAAAAATCAAGGAGCTTGAGGCATATTGTGTGAAATTCAACACGCTCCCCGAAGATGTCATACTCGATATCGTCAAAGGCGACGCGCCCAAGGACCTGAAGATGGACGATGTAATCATCTACGGCATCAACGGCAAGCCTATCAGCGGCCGCACGCCCAACCAGCAGCGTCTTGTCGAGACATTCGTCAAAAACGACCTGACATTCGCCCTCGGTCCCGCCGGTACGGGAAAGACGTATGTGGCGATAGCGCTGGCCGTGCGCGCGCTTAAGAACCGCGAGGTGCGCAAGATAATCCTTTCGCGTCCGGCAGTCGAGGCCGGCGAGAAACTCGGTTTCCTCCCCGGCGACATGAAGGACAAAATCGACCCCTACCTGCAGCCGCTCTACGATGCCTTGGAAGATATGGTGCCCGCCGTAAAGCTCAAGGAGTACATGGAGACGAAGGTGATACAGATAGCTCCGCTGGCCTTCATGCGCGGCCGCACGCTCAACGATGCGGTAATAGTGCTCGACGAGGCCCAGAACACCACCACCCACCAGATCAAGATGTTCCTTACGCGTCTGGGCATGAACGCCAAGATGATAATCACCGGCGACACATCGCAGATCGACCTGCCGCGCTCCACTCAGTCGGGACTCGTGCAGGCGCTCCGCATCCTCGATGGCGTCGAAGGCATCGGCAAGGTGGAGTTCGGCAAAAAAGATATAGTGCGCCACCATCTTGTGCAGCGCATCGTCGAGGCCTACGAGCGCTACGACAACGCCCGCAAGGAGGAGAACACGGCACCGCCGGCCGACAGCGCCCCGGCCCCGGCCGACTGACGCGGCGCCACCACATAAACAGCTGAATCATTAACACATAATACTTGATTTTATGGATAAGACACTTCTGACCACTGACTTCCATTTCCCCGGACAAACCGCCGTGTACCACGGCAAAGTACGCGATGTCTACACCATCGACGACGACATCATGGTTATGATTGCCACCGACCGCATTTCGGCCTTCGATGTCATTCTGCCCAAAGGAATTCCTTACAAGGGTCAGGTTCTGAACCAGATAGCGGAGACATTTCTCGACGCTACAGCCGACATCGTGCCTAACTGGAAACTCGCGTCTCCCGACCCTATGGTTACCGTGGGCTACAAGTGCGAGGGCTTCCGCGTGGAGATGATAATCCGCGGATACCTTACCGGTTCGGCATGGCGTGAATATCAGGCGGGCTGCCGCGAGCTCTGCGGTGTCAAGCTCCCCGACGGCATGCGCGAGAACGAACGTTTCCCCGAACCTATCATCACCCCGACCACCAAGGCCGACGAAGGTCACGACGAGAACATCTCGCGTGAGGAAATCATCGCCCAGGGCATCGTGTCGGAGGAGGATTACGAAGTTATGGAGCGCTACACCCGTGCTCTCTTCGCCAAAGGCACAGAGATGGCTGCCGCCAAAGGTCTCATACTTGTCGACACCAAATATGAGTTCGGCAAACGTGACGGCAAGGTGATACTCATCGACGAAATCCACACTCCCGACTCGTCGCGCTATTTCTATGCCGACGGATATCAGGAGCGTTTCGAGAAGGGCGAGCCGCAGCGTCAGCTTTCAAAGGAATTCGTGCGCCAGTGGCTCATCGACCACGGCTTCATGGGAAAAGCCGGACAGGAGGTGCCCGAGATGACCGACGAATTCATCGCCTCGGTCACCGACCGCTACATCGAGCTTTATGAACATATCACCGGCAAGCAGTTCGTGCGCACTCCCGAGGAGCATCTCACCGAACGCATCGAGCGCAACGTGCTTGACTGCCTCGCCAATCTGAAACTGTAGGTTCACGATGGGAGACGCGGCCGAACGTATCAATCCGTACAGCGGC
The DNA here is from genome assembly GCA_947174635.1 of uncultured Muribaculaceae bacterium. Taxonomy (GTDB): domain Bacteria; phylum Bacteroidota; class Bacteroidia; order Bacteroidales; family Muribaculaceae; genus JAGBWK01. The sequence continues at coordinate 55,676 of CAMWJS010000009.1, read as the reverse complement.
GACAGCCGTGACAAGACCAGTCAGGTCGAGGCGATGTTCGATTCCATCGCCCCGGCCTATGACTTCATGAACTCAGCAATGAGTTTCGGACTCCACCGCCGCTGGCTGCGCAAGGCCATAGGCGAGGCTGCGGCAGGCGCTCCGGCGAAGATACTCGACGTGGCCACCGGCACGGCCGATGTGGCGATAGCGCTGTCACGCCGGCTGCCCCAGGCGCAGATCACCGGCATCGATCTGTCGGAAGGTATGCTCGAAGTGGGTCGACGCAAGGTGTCGAAGGCGGGTCTTGAGGAAAAGATTGAGTTGCAGCAGGCCGACTGTCTGCATCTGCCGATGGCCGACGGGTCGTTCGACTGCGTGACAGTGGCCTACGGAGTCAGGAACTTCGAGCATCTGCTTGAGGGCTACAAAGAGATGGCGCGAGTGCTCCGCAAAGGAGGCCGTCTGGTGGTGATTGAGCTTTCGACCCCGAAGTCGGCATTTGTGAAACCGTTCTATAAATTCTATACACGGTGCGTAATCCCGGTGGCAGGACGTATGGTGTCGAAAGATGTGCGCGCCTACAGCTATCTGCCCGAGTCAATCGCGGCGGTGGCGCAGGGAGAGGCCATGACGGCGCTGATGCAGCAGGCCGGGCTGCGCGATACCACATTCCGGACTATGACATTCGGTGTCTGCACCATCTATACCGGAGTGAGATAAAACCGTTGCACCCCACGGAATTAAAGAGGGTGAAGCGGAGGCTCCACCCTCTTGTTGTCATGTCAGGCTGCGCGTCGCTTCCAACCGCGCCTCTCGGGATTTCCATCCCCACCTGATAGAGTATATATGGTAGGTTATTTATATGTCTAACATCTGCCGGTGCTTATCGGTTGATGAAAAGTTGTTAAAAAATAAGTAGTCACGAATTAACCGCAAAATCGATAAAATGTTAACACAATACAAATATGTAACGCCTGATGAGGCGGTAAAACTGATAAAGAGCGGTGACCATGTTTTTGTACAGGGCAGCTGCTCCATACCCGAGGCACTGATAGCGGCTCTTGCGAAACGTGGAAATGAGTTGCACGATGTCATCCTTTACAATGCCTTTGCGCTTGGACGCCGTGTGTCGCCGTTGTGCAATCCGGAGTTAAAGGATGCGTTTCACATCGATTCGTTCTTTGTGTCGAATGCGGTGCGCGGCTGGGTCAACGAGGGTTATGCCACGACCACGCCGCGGTTTTTCGGCCAGGTGCCGATATTGTTTCGTGACGGAACCATAAAGCTTGATGTGGCTCTTATCAACTGCTCGCTCCCCGACGAATACGGCAATGTGTCGCTCGGTGTTTCGGCCGACCTTACTCCCTCGGCCGTGGAGTGCGCCAAAACGATTATAGCCCAGATAAACCCGATGATGCCGTTCACCTACGGCGACTCGGTGATACATATATCGAAAATCGACGCTCTTGTCAAAGTCGACGACCCGCTGGCCGAGACTCCCGACCTGGAGCCGACGGAGGCGGAACTGTCGATCGGCCGCTACATCGCCGAGCAGATAAAGGACGGCTCTACGCTGCAGGTCGGTGTCGGTACGGTGCCTAACGCCGTGCTGCATTCGCTCAGCTCGCACCGCCATCTGGGCATCCACACCGAGGCGCTTACCAACGGCATGGTCGACCTTATTGAATCGGGAGTCGTGGACAATTCGCGCAAGAATATAGAGCCGGGAGTGTCGGTGGCGTCGCTTGCGCTCGGCACGCGCCGTCTGTATGACTTCATGGACAAAAACCGATCGCTGATGTTCCGCGATATCTCATGGGTCAACGATCCGTTCATCATCGCGCAGAACCGCAACGCTGTGGCAATAAATTCATGTCTTGAGATCGACCTGTCGGGGCAGGTGTGCGCCGACTCGATCGGCACGCGCATCTATTCGGGCGTGGGCGGACAGCAGGATTTCATATACGGTACGTCGCGAAGTCCGGGCGGACAGTCGTTCATCGCCATGCTGTCGACCACGTCGAAAGGGGAGAGCAAAATCAAACCGATACTGACACCCGGAGCCGGCGTTGTCACGACACGCTTCCAGACCAACTGGGTAGTGACCGAATACGGTGCCGTCAATCTCCGCGGCCGCAATATGGTGGACCGCGCCCGCCTGCTCATCTCGATAGCCGCACCCCAGTTCCGCGAAGAGCTCGACCGCGAAGCCTACAAAATGCTCGGCTACGCCTACCGCAACTGGCGTTAGTCAATTAGTAAATTCCAGTTGGTTACAATTTGTAACCAACTGGAATTTACTAATTGAGGCGTTGTAAAACTCAAAATATACAAACTAATTTGTAGGGACGCTATATAATGCTGTTTACTTAAGGATAATCTCATCGGAAAGCCGGAGGCTTGAGGGTCTACTATTAACCCCGGTTCGGAGACCGCGGAGCGGGCGCAGACCGGGGTAATCAGTAGCAATCATCTCTTGAGCCCGGGAAGGGCGGTATGTGGTAACCAGCTCGTTTACAACCACAAACCGCCCCTCCCGGGCTTATTGGGCGGGTGGGTTTATGGCCGGGGTCTGCGCCCGCTCCGCGGTCTCCGAACCCCGGTTAATAGTAGACCCCCGAGCCTCCCGGCTCTCTGATGTCACCCCCGTTAAGTAAACAGCATTGGGCCGCGTCCCAATGCATACGCGTTATCATTGTGATATACAGCGCTTTATCTCACTATAGCACGGACGCGATGAATCGCGCCCCAATGCTGTTTACTTAAGACGTGAGGGTGTTACAAAACTCATTCTTATCTTTGAGGGTGTTGCAAAACTCCAAAATTTCGGTTTGCGATGTAGGGACGCACGGCTCGTGCGTCCGGTAAAAGGCTGATAATCAGCGCTGTTTTGCGGACGCACGAGCCGTGCGTCCCTACGTTTTGGAGTTCTGCAACACCCCCCGCGCTATGGATATGATATTTAGCGTGTTATACCATCTGGATGCGGACGCGATGAACCGCGCCCCAATGCTGTTTACTTAAGCATAACTTCATCTGAAAGCCGGAGGCTTGAGGGTCTACTATTAACCCCGGTTCGGAGACCGCGGAGCGGGCGCAGACCGGGGTAACCGGTAGCAATCATCTCCTGAGCCCGGGAAGGGCGGAGTGTGGTAACCGGCTTGTTTACAACCACAAACCGCCCCTCCGGGGCCTATTGGGCGGCTGGGTTTATGGCCGGGGGCTGCAACCGCTCTGCGGTCTCCGAACCCCGGTTAATAGTAGCCCCCGAGCCTCCCGGCTCTCTGACGTCGCTCCTTAAGTAATAAATCGCGCCTCTACAATTCGCAGCTACTTTTGACCACTAAATCGAGTTTTGCAACACCTTCGCAAAGTTTAGTTTCTGCACCGTATCCGTCCGAAAAAGGCCGACTTTTTCGGACGGATACGGTGCAGGTGTCTACAAAAAAACCGGCGGGAAGCATCGGTTTGCTTCCTGCCGGTGATGGTATTTCCAATCGCGCCGCGATTACAGCGGAGACGAAGTCATAGTCAGTATCGAGTTGTAGACCACGCTGACGATACCCAGCAGTATGATACCGCCTACGGTTACCACGAGAGCCAGACGCTCCGAGCATGCGCTCTTGAAGTTGGCTATCTCGCACTCCTCGGGAGCGATGTACATCGCCTTGACCACGAGCAGATAGTAGTAGAGCGAAACGATAGTGTTGATCAACGCTATGAGCACCAGCACATACATCGCCACGCTGCCCTGGTTGAGAGCGCCGGTGAAGATGAAGAACTTGCTGAAGAAACCTGCGAAAGGCGGGATACCTGCGAGCGAGAACATCGCCAGCATCATGGCGAACGCCAGACGCGGGTTGGTCTTGTGCAGACCGCGGTAAGAGTCCATGCCCACAAGGCCTGTCTTGTTCTCGATGGCCTGGATTACGCCGAACGCGGCAAGGTTCGAGAAGATGTAGACAAGGATATAGAACATCATGGCTGCGAGCGACATCTCGTTGGCGCCTATCACACCGAGCATGATGTAGCCGGCCTGCGACACTGACGAGAACGCCAGGAAGCGCTTCATGTTGCGCTGACGTATCGCGAAGAGGTTACCGATAGTGATTGTGGCGATGATGAGCGCGTAGAGCATCCATTCCCATGCGTCGGAGTAGAACTGGCCGAACACCTGCACCATCACTACCATGAAAGCGAATGCTGTGGCGCCTTTAGAGATGACCGACAGATAGGAGGTGACCGAAGTGGGTGCGCCCTGATATACGTCGGCGGTCCAGAGGTGGAAAGGCACAAGCGACAGCTTGAAGCCGATACCTGCCATCACGAAAGCCATGGCCACGATAAGGAGGCCTGAATCCTGAAGCGCTGCAGCCGCGATTTTATCGAAGTAGAGCGAGCCTGCAAGGCCATAGACAAACGACAGTCCGAGCATGAAGATTGCCGACGAGAACACGGCGGTAAGTATATACTTGACAGCCGCCTCGTGGCTCTCGTATTTGTTCTTGTCGAATGCCACCATAGCTGCCAGCGGAAGAGATGCCGACTCAAGTCCGATGACAAAGAGGAGGAAATGGCGGGCCGATATCATCAGATACATGCCGAAGAGGGTGATGAACAGAAGTTCGTAGAACTCGGCGCGACGCGTAGCCTGAGCTTCGCTCGCATTCCACTGCATCGACTGGATGAGCACGATAAGCACACCGATATTCAGTATGTTTTTGATTGTCGCCACAACGGGTGTGGTCGAGTACATGCCGCCGAACACGCTCTGGGCGTTGTCAGTCACCGAGCAGCAGAAGCCGTAGGCGGTGAAGACCGCAAAGAGCACCGTAGCCAGCATCGAAATGCCTTTGACGGCTTTCTTGTCTGTGCCGGCCACCGCATAGCGCGGTGCGAATAAATCATAGAGGAAGACCAATAGGAATACGATTAACAATCCTATTTCTTGCTTCATTGCCAAAAATTGAGAATAATCCATTTCTTATTAATCTTTAGAATATGTTCATCATGTTCAACTTCACGGCCTCGAAAAGCTCGCCGCTGAATGTGTCACGGATAAGGCCGGTGAAGAAGTTGGGGAAGCAACCGATGGCTGCGACGCTCACAATCAGTGTCACGGTCGACAGACGTTCCCACCAGGTGGCGTCGGTGAGCTCAAGATGGTGCTTGTCCTGTACCGGACCGAGCAGGAGCTTGCCTACCACGCGGAGGATATAGACCGCGGTTATCACAATCGAGCAGCATGCCACGATGGTGAATACCAGGCGGAGCGAACCTGCGCCGGCGAGATACTCGCCCATACCCTGCTGGAACGAGCCCACGAAGATGGTCATCTCGGCCACGAAGCCCGACAGACCGGGAAGTCCGAGAGAGGCGAAACCGGCTATCACGTAACATACGGCGAGATAAGGCATGATTTTCATCAGACCGCCCATCTGGCGTATGTCACGAGTGTGCGTACGTCCGTAAATCATACCGATGAGCGCGAAGAAGAGGGCCGTCATCAGACCGTGCGAGAGCATCTGCATCACCGCACCGGTCATCGCCGTGGTGTTTATCATCAGTATCGCGAAGAGCACAAGGCCGCAGTGCGACACCGAAGAGTAGGCGTTGATATACTTGAGGTCGGTCTGCACGCAAGCCGAGAAAGCTCCGTAGACAACCGAAATACCGGTCAGGATCAAGAATATCCAGGCGAGGTCGTTGGCTGCCTCGGGCATCAGGTACATGGCCACGCGGAAGCAGCCGTAGCCTCCGAGCTTCATGAGCACGCCGGCGTGGAGCATCGACACTGCGGTCGGCGCACATGCGTGACCGTCGGGACTCCATGTGTGGAAGGGGAACATCGCGCCGAGCACACCGAAACCTACGAAGGTCATCGGGAACAGGAAGTACTGCCAGCCCTTGTCGATATGGCCCTGGTGGGCGATTTCAATGATGTTCCAGGTGTGCGAGCCGTCGGGCATCTCGGTGTTGTAATAGATACCGATCAGACCGAGCATAAGGAATGCCGAGCCTCCCATGAGCATGAGCGTAAGCTTCATTGCCGAGTATTCCTTGCGGCCGGTGCCCCATACGCCGATGAGAAGATACATCGGGATGAGCGCCACCTCATAGAACATGAACATGGTGAACAGGTCGACCGAGATGAAGAAGCCGTACACACCAGTGGAGAGAAGTATCAGCCAAAGGAAGAAGGCTCTGGGATTGTCTATTTTCCAGGAAGCGAACGAACCGGCAAAGATAATGATCGATGTCAGAACGAGCATGGCGATTGAAACGCCGTCGACACCCACCGCGAGATGTATGCCGAGCGCCTCGAACCAGGTCCACGAACCGGTGAAAAGCATCGGAGCGTCAGCGCCGAGGCCTCTCTGGGCGATGTACTCTACCAGCAGGTAAACACTCAGCCCTATCAGCACAAGCGAACCCGCCACTGCTACCGCGCGTATCTGCTTGATATTGCGGCACAGTGCCAGTCCCCCCAGCATCAGGATGGGGACGATTACGAAATATATCAGTATATTGGATAACATAATTACTATATTTGAAACTGTTAGCGCTCTGTGTCGGTTAGAAGAATAGGAAGATTACAGCCACTGTTCCTCCACCAAGCACGATGGCTCCGATGAGGTAAACCCATACATAGCTCTGTACGTTGCCCGACTGCAGGCCGCGGATTGCGTACGATGCCTTGTTGGTGACAGAGGCGAACGCGTCCATCGTGCCGTCGATGACGTGGCGGTCAAACCATGCTATCGGCTTACAGATGCTGTTGAAGATAATCTTGTGGGTGATAAACATGTAGAGCTCGTCGAAGTAGAAACGGTTGCGTGCCCATGTCCACAGATTGGGGAAGAGGTGACGCATGCGCTCGGGAAGCGGGTTCTCCTTGCGGTACATGATTGTGGCGAGGCCGATTGCGAGCAATGCCACGCAGAGGCTTATCGATGCTATCATCCAGTTGATGCCGCCGTGGTGCGGATGGCCGTTCCATGTCACCAGGTCGCCGAAGGGCACGAAGCCTGCGAATGTGGCGACGATGGCAAGGATTACCAGGGGAAGGGTCATGGTCCAGGGCTGGTCCTTGGGAGCATGGTGTCCTTCATGCACTTTGTGCTCTTTCCACCAGAAGATGAGGTAGTAGAGACGGAACATATAGAACGCTGTCAGACCGGCCACCATCGACATCCATACGTAAGCGATGATTGAGTTGCCGAAGCATGCGGTAAGGATTTCGTCCTTCGAGAAGAAGCCCGAGAACGGTATGATACCGGCGATGGCGAGACAGCCCACAAGGAACGTGATGTGGGTGATGGGCATGCGCTTGCGCAGACCGTGCATCGCGGTGTAGTCGTTCGAGCCTACAGCATGGATAAGAGCGCCGGCTCCGAGGAAGAGGAGCGCCTTGAACATAGCGTGGGTGAACAGATGGAACATCGACGCCATGTAGCCGAGGTTGTCATGTACCTCGGGGCGCGATACGCCGAGCGACACCATCATGAACGCAATCTGCGATATGGTCGAGAACGCGAGCACGCGCTTGATGTCGAGCTGCGTGCAGGCAACGACCGCTGCATAAAATGCTGTCAGTGCGCCGACCACGGTAACGATGTCGAGCGCTGCGCCGCCCAAATCGTCATTGATCATGAAGAGCGGGAACAGACGGGCCACGAGATATACACCGGCCACGACCATGGTTGCGGCGTGGATGAGGGCCGACACGGGGGTCGGGCCTTCCATAGCGTCGGGGAGCCAGATATGGAGCGGCATCATCGCCGACTTACCCATACCTCCCATGAAGATGAGCACCAGAGCCCATGTCATGAGCGAGCCGCCGAGGAACATCTGTCCTGCGCCTGTCTCGAGAGCGGTTGTTGCTGTCGCTGCGTCTACGATGTAAGTGTTTTCAACACCAGCCAGAGGTGTCGAGGTGAGCGACATGAAGTCAAACGTTCCGGTAGTGAACGACAGTATGAGAATACCGATAAGGAAGCCGAGGTCGGCGAAGCGGGTGACGATAAACGCCTTCTTCGATGCCGACACGGCCGACGGCTTGGTATAGTAGAAACCGATCAGCAGGTAGGACGATGCGCCCACGAGCTCCCAGAAGATGTACATCTGGAAGATGTTGGTGGCCACTACAAGACCGAGCATCGAGAAGCTGAAGAGCGACAGGAACGCGTAGAAACGCTGGAAACCTGTCTCCCACACGCCGTGATGGTCGCGCATGTAGCCGTTGCTGTAGAGATGCACCATGAACGAGATGGTGGTAATCACCACAAGCATCAGCGCCGAAATCGGGTCTAACAAAAATCCCAGTTTGATTACGAGATTGCCCCACAGTGACAGCCAGTCCTGATTGAACACGATGTACTGCACGCGGGTGCCGTCCTCGACAAAATTGCCTGAGAAGAAATAAAGATAAGCAGTGTAGTAAGCCAGTATCATCGTCACACCCATACCGGCGGTGCCGATGATGCCTGCCCACTTGTGGCTCATAAACTTGCCGAAAAGCCCCAGGAAGAGGAACATCAGCAATGGCAGAACCAAAATCAAAAGCGGTAATGTTGCTTCCATGAGTCTTTAAAATTTCATTTTGGTTAAATCTTTGACATCGATATCTTTAGCAATGCGGTAGGCATTGATGATGATCGCTATCGCTACGGCAGTCTCAGCTGCGGCTATCGCGATGGCGAAAAGCGTGAAGAACATACCGTCCATCTGCGCGGGGCAAAGGAAGCGGTTGAACACCACAAAGTTCATGTCCACTGCATTGAGCATAAGCTCCAAAGATATCAGCATCGCAATCATGTTGCGGCGGGTCAGAAACCCGTAAACACCACAGCAAAACATAAACAGGCTGGGTATCAGGAACATCAGTGAGTTCAGCTGAAAATTATTCAAGAAATCCATATCCATATTTATTTTTTACGTGCCACAACTATGCCACCGATTATACATGCGAGCAATAACACACTGATAGCCTCGAAAGGCAACAGATAACCGTGGTCGCCCGAGCTCATAAGGTCGGCGCCGATCTGTTTCATTGTCGGCAGCTGAGTCTCTCCAAGGTCAGGCAGATTTTTGATGACAGAGCAACGGCTGATGAGCGACCATGCGCACACCGCAAACATCGCTACGGCTCCGATAAGACCTACGGTCTTTTTCTTTGACTCAAGCTTGCTACTGTTGTCGCCCGGATGGCTTGTCAGCAAAATCGAGAACACGAACAACACCACTATACCCCCGGCATAAACTGCAATCTGCACACCGCCCAGGAACTGGTAGCCGAGCATGAAATAGACGGCTGCGGTGGCAAAGAGGGCAAACAGCAGAAATGTCGCCGAGCGCAAAATCTTGCGTGTCGTCACAGCCAGTACCGAGAATATCATAATCGCCAGCGCGACTACGACATAAGCAATGATACTTCCTACTGATTCCATATTTTAGTTTTGTTTTTTATTTTCATTGTTTGCATTCGGAGCGCTCGGTGCCGCTGCAGCTTTCTCGGCTTTCAGACGGGCTGCCTTCTCGAGAGCCTCGCGCACTTTGGCTTCCTTCTCGGGGTCGCCGGCACACTTGGCAAGCGCGGCCTTCACCTTGGGGTCGTTCTCGTCGATGAGCGACGCCGGAGCTGCCGGAGCGCCTGCGCCTGCTGCTTTCTTGGCGGCAGCAGCGGCTTTGGCTGCCTCTATCTTGGCTTTCTTCTCGGCAAGGATTTTGGCCTTCTCCTCCTCGGTGGGTTCGGGCTCGGGCTTCTCGGGCAGATAGTTGAGCTGCTTGACAAGCTTGCTGCGGGTGAACACTGCCTGCTCGAAGTCGTTGGAAAATTCCAGCGCGTCGGTCGGACATGACACTACGCAGAGCTGACAGAACGTACAGCTGCCCAAGTCGTAGATATATTTGTCGAGTTTCTTTTTCTTGGTGCCGTCCCACTTGTCAACCATCTTGGTCAGGACGTTGATAGTGCCGTTCGGACAGTTGCGCTCGCAAGTGCCGCAGGCGATACATTTGTGGTTTCCTTCATCGTCATATTTCAGCTCCAGACAAGCTCTGAAACGCTGCGGTATGTGATGAGTCTCTCGATTTTCGGGATATTTTTCCGTAATCTTAGGAGTCACGAATTCCTTGCCGGTCACCTGCATACCTTTGAGGAGACTCAAGAATCCGGAGCCTAAGCCTGAAAAATAATCTTTTACACTACCCATAAGTTTCTATCTTACGTTTTAGATATGTTGTTTATATTATTTTCTCATTTATGATTGCCTCGCGCTATCTCACCTGGCCCCCGACGATGTCGAGAAGTTCGGTAGTGATGCTCTGCTGACGCAGCTTGTTGTATTCCAGACGCAACTGGTCGAGCAGCTTCTTGGCATTGTCGTTGGCGCTCTGCATAGCCATCACACGCGCAGCCTGCTCCGAAGCCCGGTTCTCGCAGAACACTTCCTGCATCACCGAGAGGATAAACAGCGGGAGCACCCGGTTGAAGATGGTGTTTGCATCAGGTTCGAAGATATAGGGGCGGGCGCTCTTAGCCTCCTCACCTGCCCCGAGAGCCGAGGGGGTGACAGGCATCAGTGTGTCGACACGCGGACGCTGGCGCGACACGCTCTTGAAGTTCATGTAGAGCAACTCCACACGGTCGGTTTCGCCGGCGATGAACTTGTCGACAAGGCCGCGGGTGAATTCCTTCACCACAGTGTCATCGCTCTTGGCGCTGACACCTTCGGGCTCTTCGACCGTGACACGGGGCAATTTCAGTTTGCGGGCGGCCTTGGCTATTTTTGCGCCTACAGGCATCACTCGTATCTGAGCATCGTCGCCGAGCTCTCCGCGCATCTTGCCCAGCAATGCCACAAGCTGCTTGTAGATGTTGACATTGTAGGCACCGCAGAGGCCGTCGTCCGAGCCCCACACCACTACGGTGGCGTTTCTGACCTCGCGCTCGTCGAGCAACGGCGACGAGAAAGCAGTGTCGGCCGACAGCAGATTGCCTATTATGGTTTCAACCTGACTGCGGAACGGCACCAACTGTTTGAGCATCTGCTCAGCCTTGTGCATTTTGGCCGACGAGGTCATACGCATCACTCCGGTGATTTTCTCGGATGATGCCACAGAGCCTATTCGTCCTTTTAATTCTCTTAATGTTGCCATTGTCGGATATCGCGATGATTGGGGTTATAATATTTTGCTGCAGAGAGAGGGATGCGGAGCGAGAGGTCATAATTTCCGGAGTTCTCCGAATGCACGGAGAAACTCCGGACTATAAAGTTATCAGTTGTAGCGTGAAGCCACTTCGGCAGCCACAGCCTTGAGTTTGTCCGAAACCTCGTCGGTGAGCTTGCCTTGCGCTATCGGCACAATGATTTCCTCCTTGTACTTGGCGTGGAGAAGCTGCAGAAGAGCGTTCTCAAACTCGTCCACTTTCTCGATGGGAACATTGCCGAGCAATCCGTTCACACCGCAGAATATCACTGCAACCTGGTCTTCAACCGCCCAGGGCTGATACTGGGGCTGGATGAGCAGGCGCTCGTTCTTGCGGCCGCGGTCGATGACACGCGCGGTGACGGGGTCGATGTCGCCGCCGAACTTGGTGAATGCCTCGAGCTCGCGGAACTGGGCCTGGTCGATTTTCAGCGTACCGGCCACTTTCTTCATCGACTTGATCTGTGCGTTACCGCCCACACGCGACACGGAGATACCCACGTTGATGGCGGGACGGATACCGCGGTTGAACAGTGCGGTCTCCAGGTATATCTGTCCGTCGGTGATGGAGATAACGTTGGTGGGGATATATGCCGACACGTCGCCGGCCTGGGTCTCAATGATAGGGAGTGCGGTGAGCGAGCCGCCGCCTTTGACGATGGGCTTGAGCACCGCGGGGAGGTCGTTCATCATCGAAGCTACCTTCTGGTTGTCGATAATCTTGGCCGCACGCTCCAACAGACGCGAGTGCAGGTAGAAGATATCGCCCGGATATGCCTCGCGACCCGAAGGACGCTTGAGGATAAGAGAAATCTCGCGGTATGCGACAGCCTGTTTCGACAGGTCATCGTAGACGATGAGCGCGTCGCGGCCCGTATCGCGGATATACTCGCCGATGGCCACGCCTGCGAAAGGCGAATAGTAGCGCATCGCGGCCGAGTCGGAAGCCGAAGCCGAAACGACTACAGTGTAGTCAAGGGCGCCGTGCTGACGGAGGGTCTCCACGGTAGCGGCGATTGACGACGCTTTCTGGCCGATGGCCACGTATATACAGTAGACGGGCTTGCCGGCCTCGAAGTTCTTGCGCTGGTTGATGATTGTGTCGATTGCGATTGCAGTCTTGCCTATCTGGCGGTCGCCGATGATAAGCTCGCGCTGTCCGCGGCCGATGGGCACCATGGCGTCGACGGCCTTGATACCTGTCTGCAACGGCTGATTAACGGGCTGACGGAAGATAACACCCGGAGCCTTGCGCTCCAGAGGCATCAGCAATCGCTCGCCCTCGATGGGTCCGCGACCGTCGACAGGCTCGCCCAATACGTTGATTACGCGGCCGAAGACACCTTCGCCCACAGGTATGGAGGCGATTTCTCCGGTGCGGCGCACGGTCATGTTTTCGGTCACTTTGTTGACATCGTTGAGCAGGATGACGCCGACGTTGCTCTCCTCAAGGTTGAGTGCCACGCCCTTGACGCCGTTCTCAAACTCAACGAGCTCGTTGGCGCACACATTGTCAAGACCATATACGTGTGCTACGCCGTCGCCTACTTCAAGCACCGAGCCTACCTCTTCAAACGCTACCTTGGAGTTAACGCTCTCGAGCTGTTGTTTTAATACTTCCGATATCTCGCTGGGGTTAATCATTATTGTTTACTTGCTTAAAAGTTTCAAACGCAATTGTTTCAATTCATTCTTGATTGAAGCGTCAAGACGCTCGGAGTCAATCTTTACCACGAAACCGCCGATAAGCTCGGGGTCGACAGCAGTCTCATACTCCACAGTCGCACCGTCCACATGGCTTTCAATCAGAGCCTTGAGCCGATTCATCTCCTTGTCGGCGAGCGGAGCCGCCGATGTTATCTCTACAAGATAGATGTTGTTGGCCCTGCGGTACATCCCGAGATAGGCCATGGCCATAGGGCGCATCATGCCGATGCGGTTGTTGGCTATCAGCAATTTGATGAAGTCGGCGAAGACAGTATCCTTGTCGGTAGCGCCCGCCGCTGTCATCAGCAGCTTCGTCTTGTCGGCCTCGCCGACAAATGGGTTTGTCACCGCCTTGCCCAATGCAGGCTGCGCGGCAAAACTGTCGCAGAGGGCCTGCATCAGCTCATAGACACGCTTGTCCTGCCCCCTCTCGGCGGCGAACTTAAGCAGTGCCTTGGCATATCGTCGTGGTATAAGACCGTCGTTCATATCGCTTTATCAGTTTTTCTTCTCTATTTCGTCGAGCAAACTGTCGACAAGCTGTGTCTGCGCCTTGGTGTCGCCCATCTGGTTGCGCACCACTTTCTGTGCGATGTTCAATGCGAATGCGCTCACCTCGTCGCGAATATTCTGCTCAGCCTCTTTGCGGGCCTGCTCAATCTGCAGTTTTGCCTGGTCGAGCTCCTTGGCGGCTGCCTGACGGGCCTCGCCACGGGCTTCCTCGATAATCTGAGTCTTTACGCGGTCTGCGTCGCGAAGTATATCGGCCTGCTGACGGCGTGCCTCCTGCATTACTTCTTCGGCCTTTGCCTGCGCGTGGTCGAGGTCCTGCTTGGCTTGCTGAGCATATTCCACACCCTTGTCGATTAACTCGGCTCGCTGGTCAATCATTTTGGTGATAGCCGGCCACGCAAATTTCCACAGGATGAAAAAGAGCACGGCGAAGCTGAGAAACATCCAAAATATCAGACCGAAGTCAGGGGTGAATAGTTCCATTGTTGAAAAAGGGAATAGGTTAGTTGACGATTAAACGTAGTTGGTGGGCTACTGTTTAAAGGAACAATGCGAGGATGCAAACAATCACGGCAAAGAGAGCCACACCTTCGACGAGAGCGGCGATCACAATCATATTGCTTCGGATGTCACCTGCAGCTTCGGGCTGACGGGCGATGGCTTCCATTGCCGAAGAACCGATTTTACCGATACCGATACCTGCTGCGATAGCTGCTACACCTGCGCCGATAGCTGCGCCAAATCCCTGAAGGGCGTCTACTAATGAAATCATTGAGAACATAGTGATTTTATTTTTTAAATGGTTATTTTTTTAGTTTCTGTTTCAGTTTTTGTTTCTGATTCGGAGTGCTCTGAGTCCTCGGAGTACTCGGAGTTCTCCGATCCAGTTAATGCGCGGCTCCGGCATGCTCCTTGTGGGGATTTTCCTGAGCCAGCGATATAAATATAGTCGAGAGCATCGTGAACACGTAGGCCTGGATGAAGCTGACCAGAACGTCGATCAGCAACATGAATATCGAGAAGAGCGACGAAACCACCGCCGTACCGCCGGCAGCCGCCATACCCATCTGCGCGAAAATGAAGATGAGAAGCGTCAGCACTATCACTATCATGTGACCGCCCATCATATTGGCGAACAGACGCACTGTCAGCGCCGCAGGCTTGGTGAAGATTCCGAAAACCTCAATTATAGGCATAATCGGGAGCGGAAACTTCAGCCACAGGGGCACATCGGGCCAGAATATATCTTTCCAGTAATGCTTTGTGCCGAAGATATTGGTCACGAAAAATGTAAGTGTCGCCAACACGAGTGTCACGGCGATATTGCCGGTAAGATTGGCTCCGCCGGGGAACACCACCATCAGTCCCATGAGGTTCATCACGAATATGAAATAGAACACCGTGAGCAGATAGGGTGCGAACTTTGAGGCCTTATCCTTGAGCGTCGACTTAATGACACCGTCATAGATGAATGCCGTGAGCGCTTCGATAGCTCCGAGCCAGCGGCGGGGAGCCTTATACCCCTTGCGCCTGTAATAGCTCTTCAGCGGCAGAAGAAGCGCGCAGACAACAATGACGGTCAGTATCAGGGCGGCGACATTCTTGGTTATCGAGATGTCGAAAGGACGCACTTCCTTGCCGTCGACAATCTCAACGACCTTGCCCTTGAAATCACCTTCAGCCGCCAGACGGAACGTCTTGCCGCCGTCGACATACTCCTGACCGTGCGCCACACGCTCCGACGAGAATATGTGCAGGCCGTCGCTGCCGAACACTATTATGGGCAGCGGTATCGACTTGTGATGGCAGAAAGGCACTTCCCAGCCGTAGCGGTCGCCCAGGTGCTCGAAAATTATCTCCTTAGGGTCGATTTTGCCCTCCCCTTCCGCGCCGTCGCCGTGAGTTGACGAAGCCGCAGCGGAGAAGCTCATCGACACCAGTGTCGAGACAAGCAGTATTGCTATGAGGGTGAGTCGTTTCATCAGAGTCAATATACGCAGACCGACACTATGTTGCTGTCCACATCAGCGATGCCCCCCTCGATGCGGGTCACCGACTTCTCGGAGTCATGGCCGTAGACGATGTCGCCTGCCACAAGGGTCGAAATCAACGACGCGTGGTTGTTGAGAACCGTGAAGCGTCCCTTTTCGCCCGGCAATGTCACCGTGTCCACGTCCCCTTCGAAGAGCACTTCTGTGGCTGAGATGATTTTTAGTGTCATATCGCTGTTATTAAATTCGTTTGTTGATAATATTACTGTACTTCGGCAAGGAGCTTCTGACCCTTGGCGATGGCCTCGTCGATGGTGCCGACATTGAGGAACGCCTGCTCGGGATACTGGTCCATCTCGCCTGAAAGTATCATCTTGAAGCCGCGGATGGTCTCGCTCAGGGGCACGAGCACGCCGGGGAGACCGGTGAACTGCTCAGCCACATGGAACGGCTGCGAGAGGAAACGCTGTGCGCGGCGTGCGCGGGCCACGACGAGTTTGTCTTCGTCGGAAAGCTCGTCGACACCGAGGATGGCGATGATGTCCTGAAGCTCGTTGTATTTCTGAAGCAGCTGCTTGACAGCCTGCGCAGTGTTGTAGTGGTCCTCGCCGATGATGTTGGGGTCGAGGATACGCGATGTCGACTCCAGAGGGTCGACGGCCGGATATATACCGAGCTCGGCGATTTTACGCGAAAGCACGGTGGTGGCGTCGAGGAATGAGAATGTGGTTGCCGGCGCCGGGTCGGTCAAGTCGTCGGCAGGCACGTAGATGGCCTGTACGGAGGTGATTGAACCGTTTTTGGTCGAAGTGATTCGCTCCTGCAGGGCACCCATCTCAGAGGCAAGCGTAGGCTGGTAGCCCACTGCCGAAGGCATACGGCCCAGAAGTGCCGAAACCTCCGAACCCGCCTGGGTGAAACGGAAGATGTTGTCGATGAAGAGAAGGATTTCCTTTCCGCCGCCGTCCTGGTCGCGGAACTGCTCGGCAACGGTCAGACCCGAAAGCGCCACACGCAGACGTGCGCCCGGCGGCTCGTTCATCTGGCCGAACACCAGTGTAGCCTGCGAGTTGGCCACCTCTTTCATGTCGACATCCTCGAGGTTCCACTCGCCGCGCTCCATTCCTTCCTTGAATTTATCGCCGTATTTCATTACACCGCTCTCGATCATCTCGCGGAGAAGGTCGTTACCCTCGCGGGTACGCTCACCCACACCGGTGAACACCGAGAAACCGTTGTGACCCTTGGCGATGTTGTTGATAAGCTCCATGATAAGCACAGTCTTGCCCACACCGGCGCCGCCGAACAGACCGATCTTGCCACCCTTGCTGTAGGGCTCGAGAAGGTCAATCACCTTGATACCGGTGTAGAGGATTTCCGTACCGATTGTAAGGTCCTCGAACTTGGGCGCGGGCTGATGGATGGGACGGAGCTTTTCGCGGTCGAGCTCGGGAAGGTGGTCGATAGCCTCGCCGATGACATTGAGCAGACGTCCTTTCACCTGACCGCCCGTGGGGACGGCGATGGGGCGCTCGAGGTTCTCTACACGCATGCCGCGCTGCAGACCGTCGGTACTCTCCATTGCCACGCAACGCACGGTGTCTTCACCGATATGCTGCTCCACTTCGAGTATAAGCATTGAGCCGTCGGGACGGTCGATTTTCAATGCAGTGTAAATCGGGGGAAGTATGTTCTGCTCACCTTCGAAGATGACGTCGACTACCGGGCCGATCACTTGGGCTATTTTTCCGTATGTTTCGCTCATAACCGCTGATTATTTTGCTGATTTCGTTTTTTTATATATGGAAGTTTGTGGGTTAATTTTCACACCATAGTGGATGCTGCTGTCATGACTGCCTGCTCGGGCTCCGTATCACTCTACGGGAACTACCGGACCGTGAAGGCCATAGACAATCACCAGCACCATCAGAACGAGGTTGAAAAGATTGATGGGGAGGAGGTATTTCCATTCGAGAGCAAGAAGCTGGTCGATACGCAGACGGGGGAACGTCCACTTGAACCAGATGATGACGAACGAGAGCGCGATAGCCTTGCCCAGGAACCATACCGGGCCGGGGATATTGTTCATCACGTCATTGAAGCCTTCCCAACCGGGGATGTGCAGAGGCATCCATCCGCCGAAGAAGAGGAGCGACGCAACGCCTGCCACGATGAAGAGGTTGAGATATTCGGCCAGATAGAAGAAACCGAAGTGGATACCCGAATACTCTGTGTGATAACCGGCGGTAAGCTCAGACTCGGCCTCGGGAAGGTCGAACGGGCCACGGTTGGTCTCGGCCGTACCGGCTATCATATAGATGATGAAAGCGATGATGGCGGGCACATGGCCTGAGAAGATGAACCAGCAGTCGCCCTGCGCCTCTACGATGCCGGTCACCGACATTGTGCCGGCGAAAGCCACCATGGTGATGACCGACAGACCGATTGACAGCTCGTAGCTGACCATCTGCGCGCCTGAACGCAACGCACCGATAAGGGTGAACTTGTTGTTGGACGACCATCCGGCGAGAAGTATGCCGAGCACACCTATCGACGAAACGGCTATCAGGAAGAAGATACCGATGTTGAAATCAATAATCTGAAGACCTCTGCCCCAGGGAAGTACGGCAAACGCAAGCATCGAAGCGCCGACAACCAGATAGGGTGCGAGGGCAAAGAGGAATTTATCGGTATGCTTCAGACAGATAAGCTCCTTGATAAGGATTTTGAACATATCGGCGAAGCTCTGCAGCAAGCCGAACGGACCTACGCGGTTGGGGCCGAGGCGGCACTGGAACGCGGCACACACCTTGCGCTCGAAATAGATGTAGAACAACGCCAGCAAAGAATATGCCAGCAGCAGGCCGACACCTATGAGGACGCACTCGGTCAGCACTACCAGCCAGTTTGCCATGAATGATGACAGCAGGTCGTGAATCCATCCTGTTATATTCGAAAAGTCAAACATGAAGATTTTATCTTTATTTGATAATTACTATATTTCCGTTTTATAATACTGTGACTCGGTGCGGATTATCTGTCCATATCGGGCACGATGTAGTCGAGCGAGCCGCCGATGGTGATGAGGTCGGCGATTTTGTTGCCCGAAGTGATGTGGTCGACCACTGCAGCCAGAGGCAGACAGGGGGGCGCGATTTTCAGGCGGTAGGGCTTGGTTGAGCCGTCGCTCTCGAGGTATACGGCGAAGACACCGCGACAGCCTTCCACCATCTGGAACCACTGTCCCACAGGAAGTTTGAGCACCTTGGGCACCTTGGCGCAGTAATCGCCGTCGGGGATATTGTCGATGAGCTGCTCGATGATGTGGGCCGACTGTTCGATTTCTTTCAGACGGCATTTGAAACGCGCCATCGAGTCGCCCTCCTCCATGACCACCTGCTCGAAGTCGAGCTCGGAGTATACACTGTAGGGGTGGGTCTTGCGCACGTCGCACGCCCAGCCGGAAGCACGTCCCGAGGGGCCGGTGACACTGTAGTCGATGGCATCCTCGCGCGAGAGGACACCTACGCCCTCCATACGGTTCTTGGTGATGACGTTGCCGGTGAATATCTTGTTGTATTCCTTGATGTTCTTGGGAAGGACTGCAAGGAGAGCCTTGACGTCGGCGACGAAGTCGGGGTCGAGGTCGGCCATGACACCGCCGATCACATCATAGTTGAATGTCATGCGGGCGCCGCATGTCTTGTCCATGATGTCGAGTATCTGCTCGCGCACGCGGAGCGTGTAGAAGAGCATGGTGGTGGCGCCGAGGTCCATACAGAACGTACCGATGAAGAGGCAGTGCGATGCTATACGCGAGAGCTCGTCCATGATGACACGGATGACCTGCGCGCGGCGGGGCACTTCGATTCCGGCGGCCTTCTCGATGCAGAGGCAGAGGCCGTGGTGGTAGTTGTGGGCCGAGAAGTAGTCGAGACGGTCCATGAAGTGGAGCGTCTGCGGATATGTAAGATCCTCGCAAAGTTTTTCAACGCCGCGGTGGATGTAGCCCATGTAGACGTCGATTTTCTTTATAGTCTCGCCGTCGACAGCTGTGCGGAAGCGCAACACACCGTGTGTGGCGGGGTGCTGCGGACCGATATTGACAACGAAGTCATCCTTGTCGAAAATCAGGCGGTGTTTCTTTTCCACCTTGCCCTCGGCATTCTCGACATACATGTCGGTGCCGTCGCTCTGACGCTCGTTTTCGATTGTCACGGGGTTGAGCTCGGGCGATGCGTTATAGTCCTTGCGCAGGGGATATCCCACCCAGTCGATATTGAGGAAGAGGCGGCGCATATCCTTGTTGCCGATGAATACGATGCCGAAGAAGTCATATACCTCGCGCTCGAAGATTTCGGCGATAGTCCATATCTCTGACACGGAGTGGAGCATGGGCTTCTCGCGGTCGGTGGTCGACACCTTCACAGCCAGGGTGTGGCTGTGGACCGATGAGCTCAGATAGTAGATGCAGCCCATCGAGTCTTTCCAGTCCATGCCGACGATAGTCACGAGGAAATCGAAAGCCAGGTCGGCGTCGTCGCGGAGAGTGCGCGCGAGGCTCTGGAGCTGTGCGTCGGGAACAGTAATCTGCAGCGTGTCGGCCTGCTCGAATGTGGCGGCGGGAAACAGCTTTGAGATCTTATCCTGTATTGTGGCCATATTGTTGGTTGTTTCTTTTACAATAATGATTGTTTATTAATGGTGGTGATTGGCATGACCTGCATCAGTCGAGGGGATGCTCCTCAAAGAATTTCTGCTGGCGCTCCTGACGGTTCACACCGCCGAAGAATTTCTCCACCTTGATTTTGCGTGACAGCTGCATGATGCCGTAGATCATGGCTTCGGGGCGCGGAGGACATCCGGGCACATACACGTCGACGGGCACGATATCCTCGATGCCGCGGGCCACATGGTATGACTTGCGGAAGGGACCGCCCGAGATGGCGCAGCTGCCGCAGGCAATCACATACTTGGGCTCGGCAAGCTGGTCGTAGAGACGACGGAGCACGGGAGCCATGCGGTTGACAATCGTACCGGCCACCATGATAAAGTCGGCCTGACGGGGCGAGGCACGCGCCACTTCCCAGCCGAAACGCGCCATATCGAAACGCGCCGCGCCGAGCGACACAAATTCGATACCGCAGCAACTGGTGGCGAAAGTAAGAGGCCAGATTGAGTTAGACCGCCCCCAGTTGATAAGTTTATCCAGAGTGCCGACGAGCACGTTGGCACCGCTGTCCTGAAGCTCCTTTACGAGCTTTTCGATATATTCGTTGTCTTTCCACGCCTCATAGGGCATGCTCTTGGTAGTTACTTCCATGACAAAGCTCCTTTCCGCCAAGCGTATGCGAGGCCCAATATAAGAAAACCTAAGAAGACGGCGATGCTGATAAGACCTGCCGAACCGAGGTCGCGCACACGCACAGCCCAGGGGAACAGGAAGATAGCTTCGACGTCAAACATCAAAAACAGAATAGCATAGAGGTAGTAGCCCACCGAAAAACGGGTCATCGAGTTGCCTCGCGTGGGGATACCGCACTCGTATGCTTCACCCTTCTGGGGGTTGAACGAGCGCGGACCAATCAGCTTGGCAATCAACATTGCAAGCGCTACCAATGCGATACCGGTCAGCAATGCCGTCAGGGCAAGAATGCTGTTGTTTTCAATTCCGAATATTGCTAATGATACCATATATATAGATTGATTATTTTATGCTATATCCAAATAAAAAAAGGAGCTGCATCTGAAAAATTGTTATCCGGAACCTGAAAATCGGCCTTCCGCATAGCAGAGCGACCGGAAATTCCGACCGAAAACGACAGTCAAAAGCATTTCACAGGCAAGCGATAACAACTATTGTCACTCTGCTTAAATACAAAATGCTCAGACGGTTAGCATCAGAAATAAGGCTATTTGCCAATGTTTGCCTCTTTTTTCTCGTGCAAAGTTACAAATTTTTACGCAATAAATAACAATTTGCACCGACGATTTATCTTCAATAATCAGGAAATTTTCACAATTTCATTTCACGTGCATCACGGCGCGACCTCCGCCACATTTCCCACTTCGACACAACACCAAACGAACCGCATTCCATTAACCTTTATTAACACAAAAATTATTGTCCGGCATTATTTTTTACTTAAATTTGCATTGCAATCGTCCAATAGCATTGCCGGAACGATTGAGATTTCAACGGAAATCTCCAATGCCCATTCGTTTCGTATTTACGTATCACTACGTGCCCGGGTACTGCCACGATGTATAAATCATACAACGTATGAAGGCAGCACTCGTATCATTTACCCCACAACACCATTTTTTCAGCCAAGCGGCCATCGACAAGATATTTGCCGACGGTTGTTTCATTTCATCCCGGCGCCATTACGGCGTGCGGGCGCTTTGTCATATACCTGCCTCTGCGGCCGCCTGCTCCATCCATGAAAAAACAAGGCATACGAGGCAACTGAACAACAGCCCGACCGGGGTTCAAAATTCGCACAATCGATTTTTATTAACCATTTAAATTAACCATTTAAATCACAAATCATTATGGCAATTGTAGCTATTCTTCTGATGTGCCTCGGTTTTCTGGGGTGCTTCGTTAACAAAATTCCGGGCCCGCTGTTTGCATTCATCGGTCTGCTTATCGCAAAACTTGTCGCCGACCTGCCCATCTCGTGGGGCATCATCGCCCTGTGTGCCGTGCTCGTAATCGCAAGCATGGTCGTCAACAGCAAGTATGTGCCTCAACTCGCCGCCAAGCTCTATCCCTACGGCAAAGGTGGCAAATGGGGAACATTTGTCGGTTCGCTCATAGGCCTGCTTATCGCACTGAAAGCAAGCGCCGTGGTCGGCATCATCTTCATGCTTGCCCTCCCCTACGGACTCGCATGGCTGTTTGAATTCAAGGGCAACAAAGATGCCAAGGAAGCCGGCAAACGCGCCGCATCGGCATTTACCGTCTACCTTGTATCGACAGTCATCAAACTCGCAGTTGTTTACATCTGCTTCAACGCCACTATCAGCAATATGGGCGACAATATTGTCGGATAACATATCAGGCTGCCCGCAGCCAAACCGCTACACGGCAACCTCCCAAACCTATAAAATTCACAACAACATGAAAAAAGTATTTTATTCAATCGCTGCCGCAGCCATCCTGTTCGGCACAACCGCCTGCGGCGGAGACAAATCGAACGACAAAACAAGCAATCAGGAAACAAGCGCCGAACTATCTGCCGACAACTCTGAGGATTTTAATGAGGAATATGTGGAAGAAGATATATCAGCCGACGAGGATGAGGAAGAATCATCCGAAAGTGCCGATTGCCCCCTCTTAAATCCTACAGAAGTCGAGGAGTATTTGGCCAATGCGAAATCAGGCGACATAGATCGCATGCTTGATGCCTATGTATGGTACAATAACGCCAAATCAAAAAACAGAGATAATGTCAGAGCCCTCGACAAGAACGCTATAGCTATCGCTGTAGAACTTGACAAACTCGATGATGATGCCGGCAAGAAATACGATTCATACGGCCTTAATGGTGCGCTCTCCAATAAAACAGGCGAGATGAGCAATGAACAACTGACACGCTACAACAATATAAGCACATGTCTGTATTTCACTATTGACGACCAAGAACTCAGCGAAAAATTCAATACGATCTACCGCGAAATACGCTACGGCTCTCCTTTCTAAATTTACAAAGGAGTAAAATCAGACAAAGATTTCAATCGAATATCCAATCAATAATTGACTTACACACAATCGGGAGCCTGCTCCGCTGACCTTCGGTCACGGCGCAGGCTCTGCTTTTCCCGGCATTAGTGGAGCGGGCGCGGTGCCGCGGTCGCCGAGGGTATGGGGTGAGGTGTAGACGCGGACGGTGTCGTAGAGGCGGGCGTCGATGAGCGATTGGAGGAGGCGCGGGCCGCATTCGGTCATTATCGAGGTTATGCCGTGGCGATAGAGCAGCGAGAGCATTTCGGAGATGGGGGTAGCGGGTGTTACCTCGACATTCTCTACGCCGGGGAGTTGCAACGGGCGGGAGGTCAGCATTATGATGCGGCGGTCGGGGCGGGAAAAGAGATTGAGTCGAGAGGCTGCGGTCTCGTCGATGACGCCGCAGCGGTCAATTACGGCCACCGCAGGGTTTGGACCGCCCCACAGGCGCACGTCGAGGCGCGGATTGTCGGAAAGGAGCGTGGAGGCGGTGGTGAGCAGGGCGTCGTGGAGAGCCCGCTCGCGGTGCACGAGAGCCGCGTCGAGCGGTGTCGAGAACCGGAACGCCGGCTGCGACGGGTCGCGCAGGGCGTCCATGAATCCGTCGGCACTCTGCGCCCATTTAAGGGTGACAAACGGACGCTGAAACGTATGCGCGGTAAAGAACTTGGGATTTAGCCGACGTGCCTCATCCTCAAGGACACCCTCAACCACCTCGACACCGGCATCGCGTAGCATGGCCACACCGCGGCCGCGAACTTTGTCGAACGGGTCGCCGCACGCTATCACCACGCGTGGAATGCCGCTGTCGATAATCAGGCGGGCGCAGGGAGGCGTCTTGCCGTAGTGGGAGCACGGTTCGAGAGTCACATAGATGGTGGCGTCGGCGAGCAGCGGGCGGTCGGCGGGAGCTACGGAGGCCACGGCGTTGACTTCGGCGTGAGGTTGTCCGCAGCGGCGGTGGTACCCCTCCCCTATTATCCTGTCGCCGGCCACGATGACGGCGCCTACATTGGGGTTGGGGTGAGTGTCGGCGGGCGACGATTTGGCCAGCTGAATGGCGCGGCGCATGTATCTGAGGTCGTAGTCCATGGGCTATATTGGGTTGATTGGTATTTTCCGCGGTTAAAAACCGCGGCTACTAAATTTACAGGTAGGTGGGCTGCCACTCGATGCCGTAGCGGTCGTAGGGAGTGACGGCTATGCGGTAGCCACTGCGGTAGGCGGCGGGGAGAGAATAGCTTGTGTCGTAGGTGACGGCGAGGATATAGGCGGAGTCTATACCGTCGCAGTCAGATGCACGCGCTTCATCGTCGCCAACCGACTCCGGTATGGCATAAATCACGTAACGTGCATCGTCGGCGGCGCTCCATTGCAGAAGTCCCGACTTGCCGAGAGTGAGGTCGGTGACCTCAAGAGGCCGGACATTTTCCTTCCAGCGCATGGGCGGAACGAGAGCCGGCACGCGGAATATCTTCTGCTGCAGCGCTTTGCCGAAACCTGAGCCTGTCTTTCCGGCTATGAAGCGGGCGGAGTAGAGCACCGCGCCCGGGGCATAGTTGAACGACGACTCGCGGTTGAGCTCAATCTGACGGAATGTCTCGTCCCACTGCTCGGGAGTATTTTTTTTGGCGAAAGCGGCGATGGTCTGGCTCGGGAAGCAATGGCGGCCGTACATCTCGGCCACGTCGTTCCACCACCGGGAGAGACCTCCGTAGGGGTGGCGGGAGTTGTCGGTGGTCCAGTAGATCTGGGGCGAGATGTAGTCGACGAGTCCCTCTTTGAGCCAGTTGACAGGGTCGGAGTATATTTTGTCGTACTGGCTGTCGGCCGTCACCACGCCGTAGGACGGGAGCGACGGGACACCCTCGCTGTCGTAGACGCCGTTTGCTCCGGCAATCCCCTGCGGGGAGACGCCGAAACGTATTTTGCCATCTTTGATTGCGCTCAGCGCAGCGTGGACGTCGGCAATGGCGCGGTTGATATTGTCGCGGCGCCAGTCGGCCATCGACACGCCCGATGCAGCCGCAGCGAGATAGTCTTTCCAGTCGGCGGCAGTTTCATCCTCGGGTATGAATTCCGGATTGTAGAAATAGTCGTCGAACACGATGCCGTCGATGTCGTAGTTGGTGGCGATTTCGCAACATACGTTGCAGAGATGGCGGCGCGTCTCATCGAGAGCCGGGTTGAATATAGTCATCGTGGATTTGCCCACACGGTTTGTCATCCAGAGGGAACGGGTCGAGGCATCAAGCGAAGCGGACGGCCTGGCGGTGCCGACACGGAAAGGGTTTATCCATGCGTGGCACTCCATGCCAAGGGCGTGGCAGCTCTCTATGCAGTGGGTCAGGGGGTCGTAGGTGGCGGCGGTGCCACGTGTGCCGGTGAGATAGCCCGACCAGGGTTCGTAGGATGAATTGTAGAGAGCGTCGGCCATTGGGCGCACCTGAAAGAACACGGCGTTGATGCCGGCGCGGTGCAGCCCCATGATGATGGAATCGAGTTCGTGCTGCTGCTTTTTCGCCACCTGCGGGGTGACACCCTGTCGTGATGGCCAGTCGATGCCGTAGGCCGTGACGAGCCACGCCCCCCGCATCTCATATTTGGGGGAGGCCTCTACGTTGATGCCGGCAAATGCGGCAATGATTATCAGCAGAGAGTAAAATCTAAGCATAACGGGCAATGAATTGAAGTTGTCATTATAAATGCGGGCAACGGAGCCCGATTTAGACAACAATCTATCCAGATACAAAGTTAGTCAATATCGCAAATTTTCCGCGATATTGACTAACAAAATTTTCAGCTGCTATTTTGGGGCGGTCGGACCGGTCCGACTTGTCTGACGGGTCGGACTTGTCGGACAGCGGCGGCACTGTCATAGAAGTCAGCGAACCACTTTTGTAGCAGAGTTGCCATTTTTGACGATGAAGATACCGCTGTCGGGATTTTTCACTTCGATGCCTGACACGTTATAGTATTTTGCCTCGCCAGCCTCCACGTCGGCTTCAACATCCGATATGCCTGAAGTGGCGAACGTTCCGGTTGCGAATTTTCCGGCAGCCTTAGCGGTGTCAATGGCCTGCACCCCCCACTCGTAGTTTTTGTCGGCAACGGGGAGATTCATTTCGTAGCTTGTGGTGAAAAGCGCCTGAGTCATCTCGCCGGTCTTGAGGCGTCCGGTGGCGATATCGGCGGGCACGACCATAGCGGTGCTGCCGCTATCCGTGTCGCGCACATAGAGATTGTAGCGCAGAGCCTCGGCGGGAGTGGTGTCGTCGGCAGGTGCTGTCCAGCTGAATTTCACTTTCGTACCGTCGACAATAGCCTGCAGGGAGCCGGGGACACCCGGAGCCTCATTGGCGCCATAGGCAGAAACATTGTGCCATATCTCCGAAATGCTGCCCGCACCGCTGCCGTCGCGGTAGCCGCACTGGAAGAGGTCGACGCGGCCGTCGTTGTCATAGTCGCCGAGAGCCACCGTGGCGTTGCGCAATTTATTGACAGTCACGGCATCAGGAGCAAAACGCACATTGCCTTCGTTGATGTATATCCAGGTACGCCCATTTGATGTGGTGCCGTTGCCTGCGATGACCATGTCGAGCAGACCGTCGTTGTTGACATCGGCGAAGTCGACACCCGCGGTGTTCACCCCCTCGATATTGGCCTCGGCTGAACGTACAAGGTGGAAAGAACCGTCGCCGTTGTTGATATAGAACTTACCTTGGTTGATATCCTGATTTGAGGCGTTGCGGTGCTTGCCCGTGATGATGAAATCGGCATAACCGTCGGCATTGACATCGGCCCATACACATGTGCCGAGGAATGTGCCCCACTCATTGCCGCTGCCGGTTTCGGAGAAAGTGCCGTCGCCATTGTTGGTATAGATATAGTAAGTGCCTGTCTGCTGGGGATATGTCGAGAATTTGTCACCGTAGCCGCTGACGAGAATATCCTGATAGCCGTCGCGGTTCATATCGGCAAACGAAACGCACCCCGAACTGAGCGGACGCAGACAGCGCTCACCGTCGAGCGCCTTGTCCATGAGAGTGAAGCGACCGCTCCCGGCCTCGTTGCGGTAGAGCGACGTGCGGCGGGCGCCACTGCTGTTCTGTCCGGTGATGAGGATATCCTGCCACCCGTCGTTATCGAAATCAGCCACCGCGATATAGTGATAGCATTTTTCCGACTCGTTGGATATACCCTCCATTCCGGTCGACTGCACCTGCTCGAAGGCGTAGCCTCCCTGCGGGCCGGTGTTGCGGAAAAGGCGTGTTGCAGCGTTGGCACGGTTGCCCGACCGCGCGCCGCAGGTGACGATATCAAGATTGCCGTCGTTGTCAAAATCAATCCACGCTACGGCCGACTCCCTGGCGCCGCTTATCGGATTGTCATGGCGGGTGAAGCTGCCATCGCCGTTGTTCTCGTAGAGGTAGGCCACATCCTTCCATCCGTCGTTGATGTTGCAGCCTATGGCGATAAGGTCGAGGTAGCCGTCGTTGTTGTAGTCGCCCCATGCACCTGAGCCGTTTGACAGACGCTGCATCTCGCCGGCTTTCTCGAATGCGGCAAAGCGCGGAGACGCAAGGGGCTGCGTAGCCTCCTCGCCTCGCAGCCCCTTGGTCTTGAGATAATTGATGAGTTCGGCGATGCGGTCGGTCTGTATTATCGTGACACCGCGGTCGAGCACCCAGCCCCAGTTGGCGTCGGGGTCGCGCATCGCTTTTTCGTCCTCGTGACCTCCGCACAGGCTTTCCCACAGGGTGTTGACCCATACACGGCAACCGCTGTCGACGATGGTCGGAATGATGCTCATGCCCGGGATATTGTCCTTGGAGAACTGCACTTCGATGGCCGCAGGACCGTAATCGGAAAGAAAACCTGACACATAGCCGCTTGCCGAACTGTTTTCGAGATTTACCACCGGCATGAAGATGATGTTTTCGTAGCCGGCGAGTTTGTTTTTGACATCGGCAACCGAATTGCTCCCTTTGAGCACCACATGGTCCTCTGTCCCGGTTTTTTGGATTATGGGCGAGATTTCAGCGAGGTAATCGTGCCCCTTGTCGATATTGACAAGCACACGCCCCTTGCAGGCGAGAAGCGCCTCTTCGAGGGTCGGGATTGTTTCGTCGGAAAGGTTGCCGTCGGAGTAACGGAGTCGGTAGGATTTGAGCTGCTCGAGCGTCATGTCGGAGATATTGCCGCGGCCGTTGGTGGTGCGGTCGAT
The DNA here is from genome assembly GCA_947174635.1 of uncultured Muribaculaceae bacterium. Lineage (GTDB taxonomy): Bacteria > Bacteroidota > Bacteroidia > Bacteroidales > Muribaculaceae > JAGBWK01. The sequence goes on along the minus strand of CAMWJS010000009.1, from coordinate 27,313 downwards.
GTTGCCGTCGTGCATCAGCACGAACTGGCCGTCCCTGGTTTTGTGGATATCGATTTCCACCATGTCGGCCCCTTTGTCGGCGGCACTGCTGATGGCGCCGATGGAGTTTTCGGGTGCCGAACGCCAGTCGCCGCGATGAGCCACGACGAATACATAATCTTTTCCATCGCCAAGAAGGCGCTGACGCAATTCGGAGATATGGTCCTGTGCGCTTGCCGATAGGGTTGCCAGCAGGGCAACCGCGATTGTCAGTAATTTCATTGGTTTAGCTTTATGTAAGGTAAGTTTGGATAACGCAAAGATACTGACAAGCTAAGGCAATTAAGTGTACGTTTTAACTAAAAAATAGCACGAATGATGCGAAAAACGGCAATATACCATGACACCGCGGAAAACCGCGGTGCCGTGGGAAAAGCAGTCGGACCCGTCGGACAGGTCAGACCTGTCCGACGAGTCCGAATTTAGAGGAAATCAGTCGGGACTGAAACTATGGCGCCGGGAGGGTGAGTCTTGCAACGCACCCTCTCTTATCAGTCGGTCACTGTGAGGGCGGTGCCGGCGGAGTGGGCTGTCATTTCGGGAGCGTACTGACTCTGGAGAGTGGCTATGCCCGAGGAGTAGGTGCCGGCGTTGTTGACATTCATTTCGTATTCGATGACGTACTGGCCTTTTGGCATGCGGTCGATGAAGAGGTTGGTGGCGGCGTCGCGGTTCTCAAGGTAGAACACGAGACCGTCGCAGTAGACGGGTCGCGGAGTCTGGACCACAGGCTCGAATGTTGCGGCACGGTTGTCGACGAGGGTGACATAGTCCATGTCGCGCATCGACTTCATGACGAGGCGCACTTTGACAACCTGTCCGACAGAGAATGTATCGGCGGGAGCCCAGCCGGTGTCAGTACGGACAAAAAGCTCCTTGCTCACCGAAAGCTCGGGTATGGAATGAGCCTTTATATCCTTCATTACCTGAGTAGACTGCGCCACTACGGCACCCCATGCGGGGCCTTCGGCGGTGCGGGTTATCTGAAGTTCGCCCTTTGCGTCGGGAATGTCGGCGATGACCTGACCGGTCAGGCGGTCGAGGCGGTCAGGCTCGATGGTCTTTCCGTCAACGGTGATGACAGCGTCGCCGGGACGGTTGAGCCACGACGAGCCGCATTGCAGTATTGCGGCCACGCATGCCGACGCGTCGACCGATGTGCCCCAGTCCTGAACTATCTTGTTGAGGATAAGCCACTGGCGTATGGGGTCGATTTCGGCGCAACCGGGCTCTATGGTGTTGAAAGCCTGGAGGATGAAAGCGGTCTGACCGACAGAGGTAAGCGAGCGCCAGCTGCTGCCGTCGACAGAGTCCCACCACATGCCGAGTTCGGGCGTAGAAGTGGCATATTCGCGCAAGGAAGCGAGCACCTGACGGGCAACCTCCTTGTAGTCACTGCGATAGAGTAGCAATGCATCGGCAGCCTTGGCCGCAGTCGATGATTTCTTCCAGTTTTTCAGTGTCCGCTGCACGGCAGAGTTGTAGGCTTTCTGCGCGCCGGTCGACATGGGCACGTCGCGGTAGAGCGAACGGACATAGGCGTAGTATGAGAAGTCGCTGTCGGGATATTTGGCGTAGGACTTGGCAACCTCAGAGTCAATGTATTTCAGCGCTTTTTTCGTCATGCCGTCAAGTTCGGCCGGGTAGCAGCCCAGCTGACGGAGCTCGGCGAAGTTGTTGAGAATAAGCATCGTGACCCATTCGGAGGGGTATTCGTAGCTGTCGGTCCATGACCATCCGCCACCGTCACGCTGCATTTTTTCAAGTTTCTTTACAGCCGACCTGATGCTGCGGTCAATCTCCTTGCGGTCAAAGAGAAGCGCAAGGCGCGAGATGCGTTCCTCATCGCTTTGGGCTTCCTGCACCCAGGGGGTGGCGGCGAGCACCAGCTGCTTGAGGTCGTCGTTGCGGTTGAGCATCGAGAGCATCTCACCCTCCTTGCCTGAGGCGAGCCACTCCTTGAGGGCAGGCTCGACGGCGGGGTTGAGCTGAAGCACGTAGCGCGACACGGCAGCCGAGAATATCTGAGCCGAGGCAGCGAGAGAGGTGGCGGCATCGTCAGCGCGGAGACCGGGGAGTGCGGATACCACCTCCCATGTCGGGTTTTCGCAGAACGAGAGAGTCACCCGTGAGTCAGCAGCCTGAGCGGGCAGCTCGCGCGTCAGTTCCTTCTGCTCCGGAGCGAGGTAGAATGTCGATGCGTCGATGACAGGCTGCGACGATTCAAGAATGGGGAGCAGGGTCATCACACCGTCGCTGTAGCTTTCGGTCGACGATTTCACCCTTACCATCAGCGCGCCGGCCGTGGCGGGAGCGGAGAGTGAGAATTTCACCGTGGCCGAGCCGCGGGGCGCTATCTCGGAGTCGACCGACTGAGTGTCGATGACACTGCCGGTGGCCGGGTCGAGGATTTCAAAGGTAGTCGTTACGGAAGCAGTAGCGTCAGTGGCGTTCATGACCGTGGCGCGGATGTCGGCCTCATCGCCGGTGCGGAGGAAGCGCGGCATGTTGGGCTCGACCATCACTGGCTTTGAGGAGATAACCTCGCGGACGTCGAGACCGGTGGCAAGAGCGTCGGTATAGGCAAGGGCGTTGAGCACCCATGTGGTGTTGGCATTGGGCACGGTGAACGAGTAGGTCAGAGAGCCGTCGGCACCGGTCGAAAGCATCGGAGCGAAGAAAGCGAGGGGCACTTCGGCCGGACGGTACTGCTCTTGCGCGGCATTGGCGGCACCGCCGTCGGAACCGTAGGCCGTCACGACAGTTTCAGACAGCGCGACACCGGCAGCCGAGCCGTAGAGCGCGGATTTATGCTCGCGGACGACATTCATATCATCAGCAGCTTCATCATAAGCGACCATTTCTTCCTCAACACAAGCATAGGAGGCGCTCTCCGCCATTATCGCACCCATAGCCGCGCTGCGTGCCTGCATTTTGTACATGACCACGCTGTTGCGACCAAAGCGGCCTGCCCACGACATGCCGTAGAAGTTAAAGGCCGGATAGCCAACCGGATTGACCGATAGCGATTTGAAAGGCGTAGTGCTGCTGTTTCTGCCGGGGTAGAGAAGATTGTTATCGTACGACACGCCTCTGCTATATGAATAAGAGGGGCTGAATGTCCATGACTGCGAAGCGAGGTTGTCGAGAGCCTTTGAATACATGTCGAGGATAAGTGCTGCGCCAACACCCTTGCCGGCCGCGTTCGTGACCTTGACGGTGACAGTCTCGGGGGCAAGAGGGGTAAGACGGTCGCGCATGTGTTCGATCTTGACTTTGAGAGCAGCGTCGGGGTTGTCGACGGTGACGTTGAGTGTCCGGGTCCACTCCGTGAAGTCGATGACAGTGGAGAGGCGTACCGACATGTCGGGGATGGAGTCGGGGACGGTGACCGAAAGGCGGTTCATGCCTTTGCGGGCGTCGATCCATTTCTGCTCTATGAGATTGTCATTGCTGTAGACGGTCATCAGGATGTGGGGGTTGTCCACTGAGATACCATAGACGATTTCCGCCTTGCGGTCAGAGGCTTTGGCCTTGACAGAGGATGCGGGAGTCCAGATACCGTATGACTCGGGGCAGGCGGTGTCGGCGGTATTGTAGACCGTAACGTCTGCCTCAGTTTTGGCTGCATCGATATCCACTGCGCTGACAGTCAGGTGGTATTCGCCGGAACGGAGGGCAGAGAGGTCGGCCACGGTGATGCCGGCGCGGCTGCGGCCATCGACAACGTATTCACTTCCGCTGTCGTTCTTGAATGTCAGGCGGAGCGAGGCATCGACGGGGGTGCCGAGGGGATTGAGCACGGAGATTTTGAGGCGGGCATCCTTGACGGCAGGCATCCAGCCTCCGTCATTGACAGTGATGCTTGCCTCCTTGCTCAGCGAAAACTCGTCGCGGCAGCTGCGGTTTTCGCCCGAGGGTGAGGTCACGACAAAGGATACCTCATATTTACCGCCACGGAAGGGCGAACCGTCGAGCACCTCTTTGGAGAGCTCCCAGCGGAACGCGCCGTCGGCATCGGTAGAGAGCGTATTGGTGTGGAATTTGATTGAGTTGCTGCGCCACCACACGCGCTGCATGCCCGAGAGGGAGGCCTCGACCACGGCATTCTGCACAGGGAAACCGCTGTAGGTAAGCGCTTTGCCGAGCACAATCACCGAGCCGTCGGCATCATTGACAGTGACGCTGTCGACTTTGGCCTCGTAGGTGGGCAGCTTGTAGTCGCTGACCATGACGCTCTGCTGGGCTATCTCGCGCTTTGTCTGCGGGTTACGGATGCTGATTGAGAAATATCCGGTCAGCCCTTCGTCGGGGATGGTGAAGCCGGCAGATGCTCGGCCGAAATCGTCGGTGCGGATATCGACAGTGTCGACAGCCACGTAGTTGGGATTGCGGAGCACGGCTTTGAAATCGGCATTCTTCACGAGGCGGCGCGTCTTGCCGGAGTAGTCATAGACCACGGCGACAAAATCGAGAGTGTCGCCCGGATGATATATGGCCAGCGAGGTGCGGACAAACGCCGTGGTGGCAGTGTTCGCATTGCCTGAATTGTAGAAATATTCGTTGATGCCGGGGCTAAAGATGTCGGCACCCTTGGTGGCCTGGATAAGGAGGTTGCGGATATTGCCTCTGTTGAGGTCGACAGAGCCTTCGGCGCCTGTCTCGCGGGTGCGCAGTTTGTTGGGCACACCCCCGGCCACATTATAGGAGGTGACGGAAGCGCCGCTGAGTGGCGCCCCGTTACGTCCGTCGACAGCGAATACACGGAGCAGGCCTCGGCCGTCGGTGTCGAGGAGCGCGATGTCGGTGCAGGAGACTGACGAAAGCCACTGCGAGCGGTCGGCGCCTTTGAGCGATGTCGTCAGGACGTAGACGCCGTAGTTGTCGAGCGTGAGGGCTACTTTCTGCGTCTCTGAGAAGGGAACAACGCCGCTGGAGCTTACGGGAATACGAGCCACAGGAGTCGATTCGCAGTCCTTGAGGCGAAACGTTCTGTCGCCGGACAGCACATTGGGGTTCTTGACGCGATAGACAAGCAGTTCGACAGAGTTGGTATTGGCAAGACTGACATCGACCTTAAACTCCTTGCCACGGGCTACAAGCGAGGGGAAATGCAGGCTGACAGAGGGTTGCGACAGCTCGGAGAGCGCGTTTTTAACCGCGTTGATGCGGAAATATGCGGGGTTGGCGGTTTCAAAATCCTTAAGCATACGGTAGGCCGTAGCTTTCTGCCCGATGCTGAGGCTGTTGAAATTTTCGGCCAGAAGCAGCTCGATGGCGTAGGGGGTGGTTTTGTTTTCGTCGTAAAGACGCATCAGGGGTGTGGGAGCGGTGTCGGGAGCGGTATCAGCGCCAGAGTCAATCATATCGACACTGTCGTCAACGACCTCTTCGTCATCGTCAACGATATAGTCCTCAATCATTTCGTAGCGAGAGAGGAGCGCCGCCACGCGGGGAGCTCCGGTATTTTCCTCAACCCAGCGGTTGGCAATAGAGATGGCCGCCTGCGACGGTTTTGCAAGGACGTTGGGGAGAATGAGACGGAAGTTGTAGAAAAATATCGGCGAAAGCACCTGCATAGTCTCGTTGGAGAGACCCGAGATGCCGTCGACAGCCTGACACGACGCGAAGTCAAAGAGCGTGGGATAGAAAATGGCGGCAGTCTTGTCACACTCCACGACCGACGAATAGTCGGTGATGCGGGCTTTCTTGAGCGCGGGTGCGAATGTAAGGGCATGCTCGTAGAGTCCTACTATCTTATCCTTGAACTCTTTGCCGCTCCAGAGGGTGATGTCGGTGCCGGGAGCGGCGAGAGCGGGACGTCGGTCGAGATTGTATGTGTCCCTTTCGTAATACTGCGTGTAGATTTCAGCAAGGAGCAGGTCGAGGAGAGCGTTTGTAACCTCGTTTTTCTCCTTGGCGTTGATGGCCTCGATGCGGTAGATGACCGAGGGGAGCGAGTCGGGCGAGATGGCAGTCTGAGCCAGTCCCGAACGGATAAGGGCTTCGACCACGGCGGTGCCGTCGCCATCCTTCAGAGCCTTGTCGAGCATCTTGTCGGCATCTTTGATGACTTGTTGCGGGTAGGCGAAGTCGGGTGCGTTGTTTTTAGGTTTTGCGGCATTCATAAAGAATGGGATGAAAGCAAATAAAATAAATAAGAAACGTTTTATCATAATGCGTGGGGTTTTATTCTGTTGACAGAAAAACGAAAGGTAATGATAATTTACAAGATATGACGTCGAAAATATCAATAAGTTGCTGAGCGCCATGAAATTTTAACAGTTTTTACGAAAGTGGCGGGATGTTTGCAGGGGGGGGGTACCACAGACCGCCCTTCACGGGCTCACTTGGGTGGCCGGGGTTTCACACCCCGGTCTGCGCCCGCTCCGCGTTCTCCGAACCGGGGTTAATCATAATCACGAGCCTCCGGCTCTCTGCTGCTGACATGCGAGGCAATATCCTCCTATCCGATTGCCGACTTATAAAAGAGCCTCCGGCTCTCCGATACTGACATGCGAGGCAATATCCGGCTCTAATCTTCTGTTCTTTGCACTTTTGCCAAATCAGCCTCCAATATATCCGGGTGTTGCAGAACGTCAGATTGTAGGGACGCACGGCTCGTGCGTCTGAATGTTATGCCTGATAATCAAAGAGTTGGCGGACGCACGAACCGTGCGTCCCTACATTTTGGAGGTATTTCTTTGAGTTCTGCAACACCTTCAATCCATCTCAAAATCCGTATCATATAAATTTAAACACTCTCTGAGTATTGCAAAGGTATCTGCCCGACAAACGCTAATCTTGGGTTTCAACAGTGCGGGATATTCACTGAATTTTATTACATTTGCATATTATGGACGACAAGATATTGACAGTAAAGGATATGATGCGCGGAGCGCGTAACCGGCTTGCCGCCGCATACGGAGAGCGGGAGGCCTCGGCGATGGTCGACGAGATGATGTGGCGCATCAAGGGGTGGAACCGCACCGCCACAATCATACATGGAAATGAGACGGTGACGGGGTATCTGTCGGCACGTGTGGACGCAACTGTAGAACAGCTGCTTGCCGGCGAACCGATACAATATATTTTCGGCAGGGCACAGTTCTACGGCCTTGACTTCGCGGTCGATGGGGCAACTCTGATTCCGCGGCCGGAGACAGCCCAGCTTGTCGATATGATTGCTGACCGCTACCGCAAATCCATCGACCTGCGCGTGCTTGACCTCGGCACCGGTTCGGGGTGCATAGCGTTGGCTCTCGGGCGGACACTTCCGTTCACAAGGGAGATTACAGCCGTCGACATCTCGGAGAAAGCTTTAGAGGTGGCGCGACAGAACGCCACCGACCTGAAAGTCAAGGCGACATTTATATGCGGCGATATGCTTGCCGTGGATTTCGCCGGCAGGTATCTCTACAGCAAATATGACATAATAGTCAGCAATCCGCCATATATCGCACAGCACGAGGCCGCGGCAATGGAACGCAATGTGCTTGACCACGAGCCGCATACGGCACTGTTCGTGCCCGACGACGACCCGCTGCTGTTCTATCGCGCCATAGCGCGGATAGCGTCGGAATGTCTTGAGGATAAGGGCACGCTGTTTCTTGAAATCAATCCGCTGTTTGCCAAAGAACTGGCCGCGATGCTGCGCGAACATGGATTTCAGGATGTCGACATCGAGAAGGATATGCAGAAAGCCGACCGTTTCATAATCGCAAAACGCTGAACTACAATGCAACGCCGACCTATTACACCGGAGAATGCCATCGTCAGGCTGGAAACGCTCTGCGCCCGCGCCGAGCACTGCACTTACGAACTCATGACCAAGCTGCGCGGCTGGGGCATCACCGGCTCCGACGCCGAAAAGATTATCGACAGACTGATTGACAACCGTTTTGTCGACGACCTGCGGTTCGCGAGGTCGTTCGTGCGCGACCGATACCGGTTTTCGGGCTACGGACGCCGCAAGATAGCGATGGCATTGGCGGCCAAGCGGATACCGCGCGACATCGTAGATGAGGCGCTGGAGGAGATTGATGAAGATGTCTATTTCGACAATCTGCGGCACATCGTGGAGCGAAAGGCATCGTCACTCGACTTGAGCTGTTTTGAAGACCGCAACAAGCTGTACCGCTACGCTATATCGCGCGGCTACGAGAGCAGTCTGGCGTCGCGTGCCATCAAAATGCATATAGCTGAAAGTCAGGAATGATACGACGGATTGCCGATATGTCGCGCAGGCTGTTCGTCCGTTTGGGCGAAGCGGTGTTTCCGGCAGTGTGTGAATGCTGCGGGGCGTCGCTTGTCAACGGCGAGACCATGCTTTGCATCGACTGCCTGTACGGCATGCCGCGAACCAACTGCCACCGCGACAGTTTCAGCGAACTCCACAAACGACTCGCTGCCCCCGGACTCCCGATAGAACGCGCCGCGGCGATGATGCACTATATCAAGGAGAGTCCATATACCAAACTGATACAGAGGGCGAAGTACAATGACAGGCCGTCGATTGTGGCGTGGCTGGCCGAAATGTTTGCCCGCGAACTTTCAGCGGAGCATTTTTTCGACGGCATCGACCTGCTGCTGCCCATACCGCTGCACTGGCGCAAGCAGATGCGCCGCGTATTTAACCAAAGCGAGGTGATAGCGCTGAATATCAGCAAAGTGACTTCAATAAAGACGGGTGACAACCTGAAGGCACTCCCCCACTCAACACAGACGCGCAAGAACGCCGTGGAGCGCGCGGCAAATGTTGCCGGAACTATACAGACTGCTCATCCTGAAGAACTTGCGGGGTTGCATGTGCTACTTATCGACGATGTGATAACCACCGGTGCTACACTTCTTGCCGCCGCAAAGTCCATACACGCGGCGTCGCCGACAACGCGCATCAGCGTGCTGACCCTTGCGGCGTCGAAACTGCTCTGTTGAGAAGAGGGTGTTGCATATCTCAGAAAAACGCCCTCAAAACGTAGGGACGCACGGCTCGTGCGTCCGCCAACATTCTGATTATCAAATACAACACTCGGACGCACGAGCCGTGCGTCCCTACGGTTTGAAGTTCTGCGAATCCTTATTTTTCAGCCGAGAGTGATGTGCTCGGCGTCGACCTGCGTCGAGAGGAATACGGAGGCCATTTCGCTGAAACGCGATGCGCTCTCGGTGGTGAGGTAACGGCATGAGGCGCCGCGGGTTAGGCGGCTTTCCATTTCGGGATGGCGCCGGAGGTAATCGGCGAGCGAAGTGCCGGTGATTTCACCCTGTAGCACGAGCGAGACGCCCGCGGGCATATAGCGGCGTATCTTGTCGAGCAGCAGCGGATAGTGCGTGCAGCCGAGTATCACGGTGTCGATCAGCGGGTCGTCGGCGAAAAGGCGGTCAATCTCCTGTTTTACAAAATAGTCGGCGCCGGGGTTCATCGACTCGCGGTTCTCGACCAAAGGCACCCACATGGGGCATGCGTGACCGGTGACCGCATAATCCGGATAGAGTTTGGCTACCTCCATGTCGTAGGAACGGCTGGCGACGGTACCGGGAGTGCCGAACACACCGATATGCCCCGAACGGCTTATCTCGCCGAGTTTTTCGACCGTCGGACGAATCACACCGAGCACGCGCCTCGAAGGGTCGTCCATCGCGGGGAGGTCGTTCTGCTGGATGGTGCGCAACGCCTTGGCGGAAGCTGTATTGCAACCGAGGATTACAAGCGGGCAACCCTGCCCGAAGAGATACTCCACCGCTTCGAGGGTGAAACGGTAGACAATGCCGAACGAACGGACGCCATAAGGAGCGCGTGCGTTGTCGCCAAGGTATATATAGTCATATTGCGGGAGAGCGGCACGAATGCCTTCAAGCACAGTCAGACCGCCATAGCCGGAGTCGAACACTCCGATAGCTCCCGAAGATAGTTTATTCTCCATTTCAGATGAGCAACTTTAAGTTGTATTATTTACTGTAAAGTTAAGAAAAAATACTAATTTTGTAACATTAAATACGAAATGAATATGGAAAAAATAATTCTCACCGGCGACCGTCCCACCGGTAAACTGCATCTGGGACATTATGTAGGCTCGCTGCGACGTCGTGTGGAGCTTCAGAATTCAGGGGAGTTTGACAAGATATTTGTCATGATTGCCGATGCTCAGGCTCTTACCGACAATGCCGACAACCCCGAAAAAGTGCGTCAGAATGTCATTGAAGTTGCCCTCGACTACCTCGCGGCAGGCATCGACCCTGAGAAAACCACAATCTTCATACAGTCGCAGGTGCCGGAACTGGCCGAACTGGCGTTCTACTACATGAACCTTGTGACAGTGTCGCGCGTGCAGCGCAACCCGACGGTAAAGACCGAAATCAAGATGCGCAATTTCGAGCAGTCGATACCGGTAGGATTTTTCTGCTATCCGGTCAGCCAGGCGTCGGACATCACGGCGTTCCGCGCCACGACAGTGCCCGTGGGCGAGGACCAGGCTCCGATGATCGAGCTTACCCGCGAGATTGTCAACCGCTTCAACAATATCTACGGCGAAACGCTCGTGGAGCCGGAAATACTGCTCCCCGACAATGCGGTGTGCATGCGACTGCCCGGCACTGACGGCAAAGCGAAGATGTCGAAGTCGCTCGGCAACTGCATCTACCTGTCGGACACTGCCAAAGAGGTGGCCAAGAAGGTGAAGAGCATGTATACCGACCCGCTGCACCTCAATATCGATGACCCGGGTCATCTCGAGGGGAACTGCCCGTTCATCTATCTCGATGCGTTCTCCACTCCGGAGCATTTTGCGAAATATGCGCCGCAATATGCCAATCTCGACGAGATGAAGGCGCATTATACCCGCGGAGGCCTGGGCGACGGCACTGTCAAGAAGCTGCTTATCAGCATTCTTGAAGAGACGCTGGCTCCGATGCGTGAGCGTCGCGCGCAATTTGAGAACAACATACCGATGGTGTATGACATACTCCACAAGGGTTCAATCAAGGCTCGCGAGGCCGCGGCCAAGACACTTGACGATGTGCGCAGCGCGATGCGTATCAATTACTTCTCTGACACGGAGCTGATTAAAGCCCAGTCGGAGAAATACAAGAAATAAGACGCCACAACACGAGTATTAAAGGCTTCAGGACTTTGGTCGCTGAGGCCTTTTTTGTTGGAGGATAAGGTGGAAAAGAAGAATAAGGTCACTAAAGTCATTAAAGTCGTTAAGGTCGTTAAGGCCGCAAAGGCTGATTGGTGGATGGAGGAAGGTGTGTATGATTTTGACGCATTTTGATTTTTTATCGGTAGTAATTTTGCGGTATACAAATTTACTAACCAATAAAAAACGGAATGAGTCATGAAGGAATTTTTGATGGAACACTTTTTTGAGCACGGGATGTGGATTGTGCTTACTTATGTGCTTGTGGTAGTGGCGATGGCGGTGGACCTGATTACGGGAGTAAGAAAGTCGCGCAAACTGGGGCGCAAGATTAATTCGCGGGGCTACAAGCGCACGTGCGGCAAGGCGATGAACTATTTTCTGCCGATGATGTGCCTGTCGTGCATTGATGTGATAGCGTCGGCCGTGGTGGGCCTGCCGGCACTGACGATGGTGTTCGGAGCGTACTGCGTGTTCTGCGAACTGAAATCGGTAATGGAGACCACGCACGACAAGGAGGCTATACGCAACGATGTCAAGGAGTTGCTTGAGCTTGGCGAGAATATCGGAGAACTGAGGGAAATGATGCGTAAACTTGTAAAATAGACAACAGCCATGAGAAAGATTGATGAGATTATAGTGCATTGCAGCGCGACTCCGCGCGGAAGAGAAGTAACGGCAAAGGATATCGACCGCTGGCACCGCGAACGCGGATTCAGATGCATCGGCTACCATTATGTGATAGGTATTGACGGAAAGATTGAACGCGGACGCGACGAGTGTGAAACGGGCGCACACTGCAAAGGGCACAACGCGCGGTCGATAGGCGTATGCTACGTGGGCGGACTGTCGAGAGACGGCAAGGTGGCCCTCGACACCCGCAGCGATGAGCAGCGCGTGGCGCTCACCGAACTGATTGCGGAACTGAAGGAGCGTTATCCCGAAGCGAAGGTTTACGGACATCGTGATTTCGCCAACAAGGAGTGTCCGTGCTTCGATGCGAGAAAGGAATTCGGGGAGTTATAAGTCGGTCGGAGTAGTCGGACGAGTCAGACCGGTCGGACGGGTCTGACTTTGGATTATTTTTTTTGATGGGAGGTTTAAATTATGAGATGGATTTTGATTGGATTGGCTGTCGGAGCGTGCCTTTTGGGTGCTGTGGGGTGCAGGGCGAAGCATCAGGCGGCGGAGTCGGCAAGCGTGGAGATCAGGGATGAGGCCGCGATGAGGGTGGAGAGGATTGTCGGTATTGACGCCGTGCTGGAGCGGATTGACAATGTCGTGGTAGAACGGCCAGAGATTGTAATACATGACGCAACGTCGGGGGCTACCGTAACGGTCAGAGGGGAAAGGCTGGCGCGAGAGAGGCGGGACAACGCCGTGGTGGAGCAGACGGAACACTGCGCTACCGACAGCATTGCAGCAGGCAGCTTGCATACAACCGCCGACAGCAGCACTCTGACCGAAGGTAAAAGCGGCTTCTCGGGCACACTATCCATAGTAATAGCAACGATTGCAGTGTGGCTTATTCTATGGCTGAAAAAAGCGGGTGCAAGTTGATAAAAAACGTGTATTTTTGAATAAAATTGCAAAATATTGTTATACCTTTGCAAGAAGTGAACGCGATGAAAAGCATCCGTTATAGCGACGTGATACTTTCATTTAATGATACTACGGAGTGGATTTAAAACAATTATAATTTTGTATCGGATGAAACTGAAGAATCACAAAATATGGGTAAGTGCCAAGGACTATTTTTTCATTGTCTTTGGCATAATGCTTTACGGTCTTGGGTTTTCGGCATTTATAGCGCCGTTCGGAGTCATCACCGGCGGTATGGCCGGTGCCGGACAGGTGGTATACTACGCCACAGAAAAGATATTCGGCTTCGGGGTGCCGGTGGCAATAACGATGTATGTGCTTAACATACTGCTTCTGGGAATCGCATACCGAATTGTCGGAAAGACATTCGTCATAAGGACCATATTCGGCGTAACGGTGGTCTCGATAGCCATCGGCGCGCTTATGCCGCTGTTCCCCGAGCCTCTGCTTGAGGGGGAAACGTTTATGAGCATCATCATAGGCTCGATGATGTGCGGTATAGGCCTGGGGCTCGCATTCGTGCACAACGGGTCGACGGGAGGAACGGATATCGTTGCCGCAATCATGTCGAAAAAGACCAATGTGTCGGTAGGTCGCACGATGCAGTATTGCGATTTCTGCATCATATCGTCATCGCTGCTCATATTCGGTCTTGACGACGGTATAGAGCGCCTCGTCTATGGTTTTGTGGTGCTGCTTGTCGTATCGCTGATGGCCGACCAGACCATCAATACCAACCGTCAGGCGGTGCAGTTCATCATCTTCTCGCCGCAGCATTGGGAGGAGATTGCCACTGCCATCAACAATGAAGCCCACCGCGGCTGCACGGTGCTCAACGGCATGGGCTGGTACAGCAAGCAGGATGTAAAGGTGCTTCTGGTGATGTGCCGCAAGATAGAGGCCGTGACCATCCACCGCATCATCAAGTCGATTGACAAGGACGCATTCATAACGCAGGCCAATGTCAACGGCGTCTACGGCCAGGGCTTCGATGAATTCAAACTCAAGATGCCGAAACCGAGGTCGAAACGCAATGCTTCGGACTCAGCGTCGCTGCGCAACACACTCCCCGACTACGGAGACAAAACGATACATTCCGGCCATCCCGAAAGGCTCAGCTGAAAGGCTCAGCACGACGAGCATTTCCGGAGGGTGACACGTCAGGAATTAGAGGGTGTCTCATAACAAAAATTATGAGACACCCTCTTAGAGTATCGCACAAACGGCTGCAATAACTGACAGCCGTTTGTGCGATACCTGTTTTATCAAATATCCATTATTGCTGCCGGAAAAACTTTCAAGCCATATATGACTTCTCAGACAGCCGGCACTATCACTGAAACAGAGGGCCTGTCAATGCATAAAACTGCCCATAACTGCCGGATAAACACGTCTAACGGACCCCAATATATTCCTATGCTGAATTTCGCAGTTTCATGACTCTACTCTCGTAATCATCAAGACAGAATTTTTCCGATGGATACAAAAATTCAGTGGCACGGCCTTTTGCAGGTCGTGCCACTGAGTTCAAATATCAAAGTTATGTTTAACGGATTTCGTTAATTGGCGTTATTTTGCATCTTCGGCGCGGAGTTCGTGCTGCACCTCTTTGGCGGTAGAGAAGACTCCTTCGATATCTTCCTTGCTGCCTACGACGAGGCGTTCGTACTCGCGCAGACCTGTACCGGCGGGGATGAGGTGACCGCAGATAACGTTTTCCTTCATGCCCTCGAGGGTGTCGGTCTTGCCGTTGATGGCGGCTTCGTTGAGCACCTTGGTGGTTTCCTGGAACGATGCGGCCGACATGAAGCTTGAGGTCTGGAGAGCGGCGCGGGTGATACCCTGGAGTATCTGCTCCGAGGTGGCGGGCACGGCGTCGCGCACTGTGACGGTGCGGAGGTCGCGGCGCTTGAGAGCTGAGTTCTCGTCGCGGAGCTTGCGCGCGGTGATGATCTGACCTGCCTGGAGAGTCTCGCTGTCACCGGCGTCGGTAACGACTTTCTTGCCCCAGATGCGGTCGTTTTCTTCCATGAAGTCGCGCTTGTCGACAATCTGCTGCTCGAGGAAGCAGGTGTCGCCCGGATCGATGATGTTGACTTTGCGCATCATCTGGCGTACGATTACCTCGAAGTGCTTGTCGTTGATTTTCACACCCTGCATACGGTATACGTCCTGCACCTCGTTGACGATGTATTCCTGCACCGCGGTCGGACCCATGATGTTGAGGATGTCGGTCGGGGTGATGGCACCGTCGGAGAGGGGTGTACCGGCGCGCACGTAGTCGTTCTCCTGCACGAGAATCTGTTTCGACAGGGGCACGAGGTATTTCTTCTCCTCGCCGATTTTCGAGGTAACGGAGATTTCGCGGTTACCGCGTTTCACCTTGCCGAACTTGACTTCGCCGTCGATTTCCGACACGATGGCGGGGTTTGACGGGTTGCGTGCCTCGAAGAGCTCGGTGACACGGGGCAGACCACCGGTGATGTCACCGGCGCCACCTGCCGCGCGAGGTATCTTGACGAAGATTTCGCCGGTCTTGACTTCGGCGCCTTCGTCGAGCATGAGGTGCGCGCCCACAGGGAGGGCGTAGGTCTTGAGTATTGTGCCGTCGCGGTCGACGATGTTGACTTCGGGCACTTTGGTACGGTCTTTCGACTCGATGACAATCTTTTCGTGGAGACCTGACTGCTCGTCGCGGTCAACGCGATAGGTGACGTTCTCGACAAGGTTGGTGAACTGGAGCTTACCGGGGACTTCGCTGACGATGACGGCGTTGAAGGGGTCCCACTCGCAGATTACGTCGCCTTTCTTGACTTCGGCGCCATCCTTGTAGTAGAGTTTCGAACCGTAGGGGATGTTGGCAGAGGTGAGCATCATGCGGGTGTTGGGGTCGATGATGCGCATTTCGGCAAGACGGCCGATTACGACGTCGACTTTCTCTCCGTTGATGCCTACTTCGTCGGTAGTGACGGTGCGGAGCTCTTCGATTTCGAGCACACCGTTGTAGCGCGAAGTAAGGGTAGACACGGCCGCGATGTTCGAGGCCACACCACCGACGTGGAACGTACGGAGTGTAAGCTGAGTACCGGGCTCACCGATTGACTGCGCGGCGATGACACCGACAGCCTCGCCCATCTGCACCAGACGGTTGTTGGCGAGGTTGCGTCCGTAGCACTTGGCGCAGACACCTTTCTTCGACTCGCAGGTGAGTACCGAGCGGATTTCCACCGACTCGATGGGCGACGCGTTGATGCGGTCGGCGGCAGCGTCGTTGATTTCCTCGCCGGCGGCTACGATGAGCTCGCCTGTGAGCGGGTCGACAATATCGTGGACAGAAACACGTCCGAGGATACGTTCGCCGAGCGAAGCGACAACCTCGTCGTTGTTCTTGATTTCCTTGCATACGAGTCCGCGGAGTGTGCCGCAGTCCTCTTCGTGGATGATGACGTCGTGGGCCACGTCGACGAGACGACGGGTGAGGTAACCTGCGTCGGCGGTCTTCAACGCGGTATCCGCAAGACCCTTACGCGCACCGTGGGTAGAGATGAAGTACTCGAGCACTGACAGACCTTCCTTGAAGTTCGCCAAAATCGGGTTCTCGATGATCTGACCACCCTCGGCACCTGCTTTCTGCGGCTTGGCCATAAGACCACGCATACCTGCGAGCTGACGGATCTGGTCTTTCGAACCACGGGCACCCGAGTCGAGCATCATGAATACTGAGTTGAAGCCCTGGTTGGCCTCGGTCATCTGCTTCATGAGGATGTCGGTCAGACGCGAGTTGACGTGCGTCCAGATATCGATAATCTGGTTGTAGCGTTCGTTGTTGGTGATGAAACCCATAGAGTAGTTGTTCATCACCTCTTCTACCTGAGCGTATCCTTCGTTGACGATAGCCTCTTTCTCGGCGGGGATGATGACGTCACCGAGGTTGAACGACAGACCGCCCTTGAATGCCATGCGGTAACCGAGGTTCTTGATGTCGTCGAGGAACTGTGCCGAGCGGGGAATACCGCATTTCTTGATTACTTTCGAGATGATGTTGCGCAATGATTTCTTCGAGAGGATTTCATTGACGTAACCTATTTCTTCAGGCACATACTGGTTGACGAGCACGCGGCCGACTGAGGTGTTCTCGACGAGATGCTTGATTTTGTTGCCGTTCTCGTCGACGTCGTCTACCATCACCGAAACGGGGGCGTGGAGTGTGACACGGCCTTCGTTGTAGGCGATTTCAGCCTCTTCCGGACCGTAGAACTTCAGGCCTTCGCCCTTGTCGCCCTTGCGGAGCTTGGTGATATAGTACAGACCGAGCACCATGTCCTGCGAAGGCACGGTGATAGGTGCGCCGTTGGCGGGGTTGAGGATGTTGTGTGCGCCGAGCATGAGCATCTGGGCTTCGAGGATGGCCTCGTTGCCGAGAGGCAAGTGGACTGCCATCTGGTCGCCGTCGAAGTCGGCGTTGAATGCCGTACATGCGAGCGGGTGGAGCTGGATGGCCTTGCCCTCGATGAGCTTGGGCTGGAATGCCTGGATACCGAGACGGTGAAGAGTCGGGGCACGGTTGAGCAATACGGGGTGACCTTTCATCACGTGCTCCAGGATGTCCCATACTTCGGGCTTCTTCTGGTCGACCATCTTCTTGGCGCTCTTGACTGTCTTGACAGAGCCGCGCTCGATGAGTTTGCGGATGATGAAGGGCTTGTAGAGCTCGGCGGCCATGTTCTTGGGTATACCGCACTCGTGCATCTTGAGCTCGGGACCTACGACGATAACCGAACGCGCCGAGTAGTCGACACGCTTACCGAGAAGGTTCTGACGGAAACGTCCCTGCTTACCCTTGAGGCTGTCGCTGAGTGATTTGAGCGGACGGTTTGCCTCGGTCTTGACGGCCGATGACTTGCGCGAGTTGTCGAGCAGAGAGTCAACGGCTTCCTGAAGCATGCGCTTCTCGTTGCGGAGGATGACGTCGGGAGCCTTGATTTCGATAAGGCGTTTCAGACGGTTGTTACGTATGATGACACGACGGTAGAGGTCGTTGAGGTCGGAAGTGGCGAAACGTCCGCCGTCGAGGGGCACGAGGGGACGGAGTTCCGGCGGGATGACAGGCACAGCCTGGAGTATCATCCATTCGGGCTTGTTGCGGCCGCGTGACGCGCGGAACGATTCCACGACCTGGAGGCGTTTGAGAGCCTCTGTCTTGCGCTGCTGCGAGCCGTCTTTGGCTGCCTGGTCGCGCAGTTTGTATGAAAGGCTGTCGAGGTCGAGACGCTGCAGGAGCATGAAAATGGCCTCGGCACCCATCTTGGCAACGAACTTGTCGGGGTCGTTGTCCTCGAGCTGCTGGTTGCCTTTGGGAAGCTTGTCGATGATATCGAAATATTCCTCTTCGGTCAGGAGGTCGTTGGTCTCGACGCCTTCCACCACACCGGGCTGCACCACGACGTAGCGTTCGTAGTAGATGACTGCGTCGAGTTTCTTGGAGGGAAGACCGAGAAGGTATCCGATTTTATTGGGAAGCGAACGGAAATACCAGATATGGGCCACGGGCACTACGAGCTTGATGTGACCCATGCGCTCGCGACGCACTTTCTTTTCTGTCACTTCGACACCGCAACGGTCGCACACGATGCCTTTGTAGCGGATGCGCTTGTACTTGCCGCAATGGCACTCATAGTCCTTTACAGGACCGAAGATGCGCTCGCAGAACAGACCGTCACGCTCAGGCTTGTAGGTACGGTAGTTGATGGTTTCGGGCTTCAGCACTTCGCCGCTCGAGTTTTCAAGTATCTCCTCAGGCGATGCAAGGCCGATGGTTATCTTGGAAAATCCGGTTTTTGATTTAATATCTTTTTTAAAAGCCATATTCTGTAAAAAAGCTGTTTATATTTTCTGAGGAAAGCCCGGCAGAATATCTGGGATATTCTGCCCGGCGTCTCTGATATGGTGATTGCTATAGACAGTCGGAGACTTATTGCTCGAGCTTGATGCTCAGGCCGAGGCCGCGGAGCTCGTGGAGCAATACGTTCAACGACTCGGGGATACCTGCCGGGGGCATGGGGTCGCCCTTGACTATGGCTTCGTAGGCTTTCGAACGGCCTGTGACGTCGTCACTCTTTATAGTCAGGATTTCCTGAAGGATGTGCGATGCGCCGAATGCCTCGAGCGCCCACACCTCCATCTCTCCGAAACGCTGACCACCGAACTGGGCCTTACCGCCGAGAGGCTGCTGGGTGATGAGAGAGTACGGACCGATTGAACGGGCGTGCATCTTGTCTTCAACCATGTGGCCGAGCTTAAGCATGTAGATGATACCTACGGTAGCCGGCTGGTCGAAGCGTTCGCCGGTGCCGCCGTCGTAGAGGTAGGTCTTACCGTAGCGGGGAAGGCCTGCCTTGTCGGTCCATTCGTTGAGGTCGTCGAGAGTGGCACCGTCGAAAATCGGGGTTGCGAATTTCTCGCCGAGCTCGCGTCCTGCCCATCCGAGTACGGTCTCGAATATCTGTCCGAGGTTCATACGCGAAGGCACACCAAGCGGGTTGAGGACAATGTCGACGGGAGTACCGTCGGCAAGGAACGGCATGTCTTCCTGACGCACGATACGCGACACGATACCTTTGTTACCGTGACGGCCTGCCATCTTGTCGCCGACGCTGATCTTACGCTTCTTGGCGATGTAGACCTTGGCCATCTGCATGATGCCCGAGGGCAGCTCGTCGCCGATCGAGATGTCGAATTTCTTGCGGCGGAGCTCTGCGTCGACCTCTTTCGATTTGCGCAGGTAGTTGGCTATGGTCTGGCGAATGAGCTCGTTGGTGTGCTCATCCTCGGTCCAGTTGCTGAGGTTGATTGTGTCGTAGTCGATATCCTTGAGCGCGGGAGCGGAGAATTTCTGGTCCTTGGCGATGATATCGGTGCCGAGGAAGTCCTTGACTCCGTTCGATCTGTGCTTTTCGGTAAGCTTCAGAAGCTTCGACACAAGGATGCTCTTGAGGTTGTTGAGTTTCTCTTCATACTCTTCGTCGAGCTTGGGAAGCAGGGCGTTGGTAGCCTTGTTCTTCTTGGTCTTGACGGCGCGCGAGAAGAGGTTCGTGCCGATAACCACACCTTTGAGCGAGGGAGATGCCTTGAGCGATGCGTCCTTGACGTCGCCGGCCTTGTCGCCGAAGATTGCGCGGAGCAGTTTCTCCTCGGGAGTGGGGTCAGACTCGCCTTTGGGCGTGATTTTACCGATCATGATGTCGCCGGGCACGACGTGGGCGCCGATACGTATGATACCGCGTTCGTCGAGGTCCTTGGTGGCGTCTTCGCTGAGGTTGGGGATATCCGATGTGAGTTCCTCCATGCCTCGTTTCGTCTCACGCACTTCGAGCGAATACTCGTCGACGTGGACTGAGGTCAGGATATCTTCCTTGACAACGCGTTCGTTGAGCACGATGGCGTCCTCGTAGTTGTAACCTTTCCAGGGCATGAACGCCACCTTGAGGTTGCGTCCGAGAGCGAGCTCGCCGTTTTCGGTAGAGTATCCCTCGGTGAGGATGTCGCCCTTCTTGACACGCTGTCCCTTCACGCAGATGGGACGGAGGTCGATAGTGGTGCTCTGGTTGGTCTTGCGGAACTTGGGTATTGAGTATTCCTTGACAGCGCTTTCAAATGCCACGAATTCCTGCTCCTCGGTGCGGTCGTAACGTATGCGGATGCAACGTGCGTCGACAAATTCGATTGTGCCCTCGCCTTCGGCTGTAATCTGAGTGCGCGAGTCACGGATGAGCTGGCCTTCGAGACCGGTGCCGACAATCGGGCTTTCCGAACGCATAAGGGGAACTGCCTGGCGCATCATGTTCGAGCCCATGAGCGCGCGGTTCGCGTCGTCATGCTCGAGGAAGGGGATGAGCGATGCGGCGATTGACGCAATCTGTGTGGGCGACACGTCCATAAGTTCCACCTCCTGCGGTGCCACAACGGGGAAGTCGGCGTCGAGACGGGCTTTGACGCGCTCGCGGATGAAGGTGCCGTCGTCGTTCAAAGGTGCGTTGCCCTGGGCAATCACTTTACCTTCCTCAATTTCGGCGGTGAGGTATACCACATCGTCGTTGTTGAGGTTGACTTTGGCGTCTTTCACCTCGCGGTAGGGAGTCTCGATAAATCCGAGGTCGTTGATTTTGGCATAGACGCAGAGCGAAGAAATAAGACCGATGTTGGGACCTTCAGGGGTCTCGATCGGGCAAAGGCGTCCGTAGTGGGTGTAGTGTACGTCTCGCACCTCGAAGCCTGCGCGCTCACGCGACAGACCGCCGGGGCCGAGGGCCGACATACGGCGCTTGTGGGTCATCTCGGCCAACGGGTTTGTCTGGTCCATGAACTGGGACAGGGCGTTGGTGCCGAAGAATGTGTTGATGACCGAAGATATGGTCTTGGCGTTGATAAGGTCGATAGGTGTGAACACCTCGTTGTCACGCACGTTCATGCGTTCGCGGATTGTACGCGACATACGTGCCAGACCTACGCCGAACTGGTTGTAGAGCTGCTCGCCGACAGTGCGCACGCGACGGTTGCTCAGGTGGTCGATATCGTCGACATCAGTCTTGGAGTTGATAAGCTCGATGAGATATTTGATGATTTCGATGATATCTTCCTTGGTGAGGACTTTCACGTCCATCGGAGTGGTGAGGCCGAGCTTCTTGTTGATACGGTAGCGGCCCACCTCGCCCAGGTCGTAACGCTTTTCCGAGAAGAAAAGGTTGGTGATGACCTCACGGGCGCTGGCGTCATCCGGCGGCTCGGCGTTGCGCAGCTGGCGATAGATATATTGTATAGCCTCCTTTTCGGAGTTTGATGTATCTTTCTGAAGTGTGTTGAAGATAATCGAGTGGTCAGAGGTGTTGGCATCCTCTTTGTGAAGAAGGATGTTTTGCACGCCGGCTTCGAGAATGGCGTCGATATGGTCCTCCTCGAGCACTGTCTCGCGGTCGATGACCACGTCGTTACGCTCGATTGACACAACCTCGCCGGTATCTTCGTCAACGAAGTCTTCTACCCAGGTGCGAAGCACACGGGCGGCAAGCTTGCGGCCGACGGCCTTCTTGAGGTTGGTCTTGTTGACCTTGATTTCTTCGGCGAGACCGAAGATCTCGATGATATCTTTGTCGCTTTCAAGACCGATGGCACGCAACAGCGTTGTCACGGGCAATTTCTTCTTACGGTCGATGTAAGCGTACATCACGTTGTTGATGTCAGTGGCAAATTCAATCCATGAGCCACGGAAAGGAATTATACGCGCCGAGTAGAGCTTGGTGCCGTTGGCATGGGTGCTCTGTCCGAAGAACACGCCCGGCGAACGGTGCAACTGCGATACTACCACGCGCTCTGCCCCGTTGATTACAAACGTACCCTTCTCCGTCATGTAGGGGATAGGACCAAGATATACATCCTGGATAACCGTTGCAAAGTCCTCATGGTCAGGGTCGGTACAGTATAATTTCAACTTGGCTTTCAAGGGAACGCTATACGTAAGGCCACGGTCGAGACACTCCTCGATAGTGTAGCGGGGAGGATCGATATAATAGTCCAAAAACTCCAGAACGAAATTGTTGCGAGTGTCGGCTATCGGGAAATTTTCCGCAAAAACCTTGTAAAGCCCCTCGTTATTTCTTTTCTCCGGCGCAGTCTCCAGCTGGAGAAAGTCGCGGAATGATTTTAATTGCACCTCGAGAAAGTCAGGATAAGGAAGCTGATTCTTTACCGATGCAAAATTTATACGGGGTTTATCTTGTGAAACTGACATCTAAAAAATATTGCGTAGATTAGTGAACTTGAATTAATAATGAACACAATAAGGTTAAGAATCATCTTACGATGACTCTTAACCTAATCGCCTGAATATCAGGCAATATTATTTCAGTTCAACTTCAGCACCAGCCTCTTCAAGTTGTTTCTTGAGGCCTTCGGCATCTGCTTTAGCGAGACCTTCCTTAACTACTGAAGGTGCACCGTCTACCAATTCTTTAGCTTCTTTCAAGCCAAGACCGGTGAGTTCTTTCACGAGCTTAACAACACCGAGTTTGCTTGCACCGGCGTTCTTAAGAACTACGTCAAAAGCTGATTTCTCTTCAGCTGCGGGTGCGCCTGCTGCGGGACCGGCTGCTACTGCTACTGCAGCTGCTGCAGGTTCGATACCGTACTCTTCTTTGAGGATCTGAGCAAGTTCGTTTACTTCCTTTACTGAAAGGTTAACTAATTGTTCTGCGAAAGCTTTCAAATCTGCCATTTTTGTATGATTTAATTTGTTTATTTTCTATTTTATTATTCTTTGTTTGATAATGTCTCAAGGATACCGTGAAGCTTGTTGCCACCCGACTGAAGGGCAGAAACAACGTTCTTGGCAGGCGATTGCAGCAACGCGATGACGTCGGCAATAAGCTCGTTCTTGCTCTTGATTTTCGAGAGGGTCTCGAGCTGGTCTTCACCTACATAGATGGTTTCCTCTACAAAAGCCGCTTTGAGGCGGGGAAGGGGTTGGTCCTTTTTCTGCATCTTCTTGAGCAGCTTGGCCGGAGCATTGCCCGTGTTGGAGCAAAGCAACGAGGTCGAGCCGTGAAGCACAGAATAAATTTCGCTGAAATCGAAATCAATGCTCTCCAAAGCTTTGTGAAGCAAAGTGTTCTTTACAACGACCAGTTTGATGTCGTCCTGGAAACAAGCCTTGCGCAATTCGCTTGTAGCCTCAGCGTCGAGTCCTGCAGTCTCTGCAAGATAGAAGCAACTGTAGCTGCTGAGAGTCTCTTTGATTTGGTCAATTATGATTGCTTTATCTTCCTTTTTCATTTCTTGGTCTCGTTAAATGGATTAAACGTCAATGCTCTTGGTGTCAACCTTTACACCGGGACTCATTGTGCTCGAAAGATAAACGCTCTTGATATATGTTCCCTTGGCTGCGGCGGGTTTGAGCTTGATAAGAGTGTTGATGAACTCGCGGGCATTGTCTTTCATCTGCTCAGCGGTAAATGACACCTTACCAATCGAAGAGTGAACGATACCGTTCTTGTCAACCTTGAAGTCGATTTTACCCTTCTTAACTTCCTCTACAGCTTTTGCAACATCAACAGTCACAGTACCGCTCTTGGGGTTGGGCATAAGGCCGCGCGGACCGAGAACTCGGGCAACAGCACCGATTTTACCCATAACTGCAGGCTGAGCGATAATAACATCAACATCAAGCCAGCCACCCTTAATCTTGTCGATATACTCTTCAAGACCTACGTAGTCGGCACCCGCTGCAGTTGCAGCTGCTTCAGCATCGGGATTGCAAAGTACAAGCACTTTGACTTGTTTGCCGGTTCCGTGGGGCAGTGTAACCACGCCACGTACCATTTGATTGGCCTTTCGGGGATCTACGCCAAGACGCACGTCGATATCAAGTGAGGCATCAAATTTGGTATAGGTGATTTCCTTTACCTTTTCTGCCGCTTCCGCAAGTGTGTACGCCTTCCCAGCTTCAATCTTCTCTAAAGCCAACTTTTGATTCTTTGTAAGTTTACCCATGTCAATTGAAGTTTATTAGTTATTTTCAGGGAACGCCCCTTTTACGGTGATACCCATGCTTCTGGCTGTTCCGGCAACCATCTTCATCGCAGATTCTACCGTGAAGCAATTCAAATCAGGCATTTTGTCTTCAGCAATCGCTTTTACCTGCTCCCAGGTGATTTCAGCCACCTTCGTACGGTTAGGCTGAGCCGAACCGCTCTTCTTCTTCGAAGCTTCCAGCAACTGGATAGCCACAGGAGGTGTCTTTACAACGAAGTCAAAGCTCTTGTCGGTGTAGTAAGTGATTACTACAGGAAGCACTTTTCCTGCCTTGTCCTGGGTGCGGGCATTGAATTGCTTGCAAAACTCCATGATATTGATGCCCTTCGAACCCAGAGCGGGACCTACTGGCGGCGATGGATTTGCTGCTCCACCTTTAATCTGCAATTTGATCTGTCCAGCAATTTCTTTAGCCATTTCTAATTACTCTATTTAAATTTGTTTGTTTTTCGCATGTCTCGCCTCAAGATTTCGTGCCCGTAACAACACTACGCCTCGCGCAATTCACGCTCTACCTGCGAATTTTCCAACTCCAGCGGAGTCTTCCTGCCAAAAATCTTAACCTCTACCTTCAGCTTCTTCTTCTCGGGATAGACATCGATGATTTCTCCGATAAAGCCGGTGAAAGGACCGTAGTTCACTTTCACGCTCTCTCCGACCATATAGTCGTTAACGCCTTCTTCGGGAATCTCATTGAGGTCGTCGGCTGTGCCCAGCATCCTCATCACCTCGCTCTCGCGAAGAGCCTCGGGCTTGGCATCCTTGCCTCTGCCTTTGAGAAAATCGATTACATTGGTGGTGTTACGCAACGTGTGCATGACCTCACCCTGAAGGTCGGCCTCAACAAAAACATAACCGGAATAAAGGTTCTTTTCTTTAACAACCTTCTTCCCGTTACGCACTGTCAACACCTTTTCAGTGGGTATCAACACTTGAAACAGATAGTTACCAAGGTCCGTGTTGCGCATCTGCGCGTCCAACACTTCTTTAACCTTTGCTTCTTTTCCTGAAATGGCACGCAGAACGTACCATGCCTTCTTTGATTCAGCCATCGATAAATCCACTTTCAGAGATTAATTGGGATAAACAAATCCCACTAAATGTTGCCACACAAAGTCAATCAAAAAGATTATCAGAGCGATAATCACGGAAGCAATCATGACGATGCATGCGCTTTTTATCAACTGCTTTCTGGTAGGCCAAGAAGTCTTATACCGAAGCTCGGCATACGACTCCTCTATATTCGTAAGTAGTTTTAATTTTTTCATTTTAAAAATTTTAGCACGGGAAGAGAGGCTCGAACTCCCGACACCTGGTTTTGGAGACCAGTGCTCTACCGACTGAGCTATTCCCGTGTTTAAAAAGTCAGGTTCTCAACTACACTTGGTTCTCGTCAGGAACCTGACTTGTTTTGTTATCTTTCAGATAATATCTTCAGAAAGGTATTAGTCGATGATTTCGGTGATCTGACCCGAACCTACGGTGCGGCCACCTTCGCGGATAGCGAAACGAAGACCCTGGTCGCAAGCTACGGGGTTGATGAGCTCAACGATGATTTCCACGTGGTCACCGGGCATTACCATTTCAACACCTTCGGGGAGAGTGATCTCACCGGTTACGTCGAGCGTACGGATGTAGAACTGGGGACGGTAGTGGTTGTGGAACGGAGTGTGACGACCACCTTCTTCTTTCTTCAGGATATAAACTGAAGCTTTGAATTTGTTGTGAGGTTTAACAACTCCGGGGTGGCAGATTACCATACCACGTTTGATTTCTTTCTTGTCGATACCGCGGAGGAGGAGACCTACGTTGTCACCGGCTTCACCCTGATCGAGAAGTTTGCGGAACATTTCAACACCGGTTACGGTTGATTTCATGTCTGCACCAAGACCCATGATCTGAACCTCGTCGCCAACTTTTACGATACCAGTTTCGATACGACCGGTAGCAACGGTACCACGACCGGTGATTGAGAATACGTCCTCAACAGGCATAAGGAAGGGCTTGTCGATGTCACGGGGAGGCAGGGGAATCCATTCGTCAGCGGCTGCCATAAGCTCCATAACTTTAGCTTCCCATTCGGGCTCGCCGTTAAGAGCACCAAGAGCAGAACCACGGATAATGGGAGTCTCGTCGCCATCATATTCATAAGCTGAGAGAAGTTCGCGCATTTCCATTTCAACGAGTTCGAGCATCTCTTCGTCGTCAACCATATCGCATTTGTTCAAGAAAACAACGATACGGGGAACGTTCACCTGACGGGCGAGAAGGATGTGCTCACGAGTCTGGGGCATGGGACCATCGGTAGCAGCTACTACGATGATAGCACCGTCCATCTGAGCAGCACCGGTAACCATGTTCTTAACGTAGTCAGCGTGTCCGGGGCAGTCTACGTGTGCATAGTGACGGTTTGCGGTCTCGTATTCAACGTGTGCGGTGTTAATTGTAATACCACGTTCTTTTTCTTCGGGCGCGTTGTCGATCTGGTCAAATGACTTAACCTCTGAAAGACCAGCCTTTGCAAGAACTGTAGTGATAGCCGCAGTCAAAGTGGTTTTACCGTGGTCTACGTGACCAATGGTACCGATGTTAACGTGCGGTTTGGTTCTTTCGAATTTCTCTTTAGCCATAACTTTGCTATTTATTTGATTAAATGATTAACTCTCAACAAGTAGCCACGACACCGCAGGGCGCTATCGGGGCTTTGAAATTTTTGAATTTTAGAGCCGATGGCGGGATTTGAACCCGCGACCTCTTCCTTACCAAGGAAGTGCTCTACCCCTGAGCTACATTGGCAAATCAGTGCAATACTTTGAGCGGAAGACGAGGCTCAAACTCGCGACCCTCAGCTTGGAAGGCTGATGCTCTATCAACTGAGCTACTTCCGCGTAGGAATTGTGGGCGAAGATGGATTCGAACCACCGAAGGTATAAACCAGCAGATTTACA
>CAMWJS010000008.1 GCA_947174635.1 uncultured Muribaculaceae bacterium | reverse complement strand
TGGCGCAGTCGACACGGTGGCGCGGAAGCGACATGTCAATGGCGTCGCGGGTGTCATCAAGCGTGTTGGCGCCTTCGTTGACGAGTATGACGTCGGGATTGCTTTCGATTACAGGCTTTATGGCTCCGAGTGCCGTCCAGTGTGTCATGGGGCTGGCATTGGCATTGTCGGCCAGACGTGCCGCGAATTTCGCGTTTTTCTCTTTCGTCTCGGCCTGCAGTGATGTGACCCATGCCGGGTCGGCCGACATCGTCTTGCCATCCATACCGGCAAGTATGGCGTCGAGAGCGAGCGACATATCGCCCACCACAGGTGCGGCTATAGGCACATTGACATCGATTTCCTGCGGCTCGACATCAAGCTGCACGAACTTGATTGCCGGGTTCCATTTGCCCTTGCCGAACGACAGCATCCAGTTGAGTCGTGCCCCGATGACGATCACGACATCGGCCTGCTCCATGATGGTGGAGCGGCATGACAGGGCGCTCAGCTGACCGTTGTCGGGCATAAGGCCTTTTGCCATCGACATCGGCAGATACGGTATGTTGTATTTTTCGATGAGAGTCTTGATTTTGTCATCGACCTGAGCGTATGCGGCTCCCTTGCCGAGAAGCACAGCCGGATGTTTCGCCTCGAGTATGGTCTTGACGGCGAGGTCGACCGATGCCTGATTGGGCGCTACGGGCGAGTAGACATCTACAGGCTTGTAGAACAGTTTGTCGGCATCGGCGCGGTTCATCACCTGACCAAGTGCCGGAGTGCTCATGTCGATATATACGCCGCCGGGACGTCCGCTGACAGCCGCGCGATATGCTCTTGCCACGGCTGAGGGTATATCTTCGGCTTTGCTGCAACGGAATGCCGCCTTGACAAGAGGAATGGCTGTGTTGAGCTGGTCGAGTTCTTCGTATGTGCCCATCTTCATGCCTACCATCTTCGGGTCGGTAGCACCTGAAATCTGTATCATCGGGTAGCAGTTGACCGTGGCGTTGGCTGTGGCGGTGAGCCCGTTCATGAATCCTAATGACGATACGGTCAGGAGCACACCCGGTGTGCGGGTGAGATAGCCGTGGGTGGCAGCGGCCATGCCGGCCTGTTGCTCATGTCTGAACGATATGAATCTGATGCCCTGTTCCTGACATATATATGCGGCTTCCGTCACGGGTATGCCTACCAGACCGTACATTGTGTCGAGGCCTACCTCGCGCAACGCACGTGCAAGCACATACATGCCCGTCACCTGTTCCGGATAGTGGGGAGATGTCTGAGGTGACGTTGTCCCCTGTGTTGTAGTTGACATAATTACAGTTTTTTATTGTTGTTAAATAATGCTGATAAGGCGTAATTGCAGGGACACAATTCTGCCTTGCGTCCCTGCAATATGGTGCCGGATTATTTCTGTGCGGCAGGTTCTGCGGGCTTGGGAAGAGGCGCGGTGGTGCCGTTCTTCTCGAACTCTGCCTGCTGCTGTTCTGAATATCCCAGAGATGTAAGGATTTCAGCGGTGTTGCCACCCAGATCCGGACACGGGCCGTAGACAGGCTGGTAGTTCGACATGGTGAAAGGCACGCCGACGGTGACAAATTCACCGATTTTGCCTCCCTGGTTGATTTTCACAAGTGTGTTGCCGTCGTAAAGCGATTCGTCGGCCATAAGTTCCTTGGTCGAGATGACAGGACCTACAGGCACGCCTGCTTTCGACAGGATTTCAGTGACCTCATATTTGTCCTTGTCGATGCAGAACTGCTGTATGCGTTCCCATATCTGCTGTTTGTGGCGGTCACGGGCATCGGCAGTGTTGAAATCAGGATTGGTGAGCCAGTCCTCGAAGCCGAATGCCTTGCAGGCGAGTTCAAACGATTTTGCCTCACGCTGCAATATTACATATACGTATGCGTTGTCATCGGTTTCCCAGCCTTTGCATTTGTAGGTCCAGCCGAGCACGCCGCCACCCTCGATATTGCCCGAACGCGGCACTGTGCCGTTGAACTTACCGTCGGGATACTGCGGGAACTGCGTCAGATAGCCGATTTTGTCAAGCGTAAGCTGGTCACGCGTCTTGATACGGCAAAGGTTAAGACATGCGTTGTGCATTGACTGATATACATAACAACCTTCGCCGGTCTTTTCGCGCTGCATCAGCGCGGCAAGCAGACCGATGCACAGGTGCATGCCGGTGTTGGAGTCGCCGAGTGCGGCCCCGGACTGGGTCGGGATGTTGTATTCGCCGGAATACCAGCCGGTGGTTGATGCTGCTGCCGCCGTCACTTGGGCTACAGGCTCGTAGGCTTTCAGGTCTTTGTATTTTGATGAGAGAGGGAAGCCCTTGATAGTGCCGTAGATACATTTCGGGTTGAGGGCGTGGACAGCCTCCCAGCTGAATCCGAGTTTGTCGGTAGCTCCCGGATGTAGGTTTTCTACAAATATATCGGCCTCTTTGATCAGGTCGGTGAGTATCTGTTTGCCGTCAGGGGTCTTGCAGTCAAGCGATATTGACTTCTTGTCGGAATTGAGCTGCAGGAAGTAGTAGCTTGGCAGATCAGGGTCAAACTGCAGTTCTTTACGTGTGGCGTCTCCTTTGCCGGGACGTTCTATTTTTATTACCTCGGCGCCGAGCCAGGCAAGTAACTGTGTGCATGACGGGCCTGATTGTACTTCGGTCAGGTCCACAACTTTGATACCTTGTAAAGGGGCAGTGTTCATAATACTTTTGGAATTAAATGTTAATATCACATAGTATGTTAAAAGAATCAAGAGTCTGGTTTCCGTGTCTATTGCGCCGCTCACGTAAATATCATTAAGCCTTGTCGACGAATTGGTTGGTCCGGCCGATTCGGTTGGTAGCCATAGGCTTTTGATTCATAAATAAAACACCATCGCAATGAAAAAGTTTGGAATAAACCGACGGTGGTTTAGAGACATTCGTATAATATTTTTTTGATAAAAAATATATTAGAAGTTGGTCGATTGGATGAAAATTTGTAATTTTGCCGCGAAACTGTTTACGAATAGTCCCGATTTGAGCAATGTGTCGTTGTAAATATTTGTCATTACATGCTTGCATATTGACTTCTATTTGTGACGGGACGTGTATATAAGGCTGTGACGCACAATGCTATGATGCTCGTTTTTCAGAATGGTGGTTTGATTGCGGATTGACGTCTCTCCTTGTTGATGAAAAAAACGGATTTTCGGAATTGGTTTCAGTTTTGTTTGTGAAATATTTCAGGAAACTTAAATAAGAAGTTCATCATGTCTTGGCTTCATGATTGTTAATCATTGGTTATTGCAAAATTGTTTCGGGTAGCTTTTATCAATCTTTTGCCAGTTATTAATGAGTTTATATTTGAAAATTAACAATTAAACCGATTAGGTATGTCATATTTGAAGAGTTTGTTAATGGCGATAGGTATTGTGGCGTGCATCACATCTTGCCGTACACCGAAAGATATCGCTTATTTTCAGGGACATGAAAACGGACAGACAATTGATGTCGTCGCTCCTAATTTTATTACTGCACAGCCTGATGACCGACTGACAATAGCCGTGCATTCGCGCGATGCTCAGCTTGCCGAAATGTTCAACCTGCCCGTTCAGGCACGTCAGCAGGGTACGGCTACTGGCCGTGGTTCTGCCGGTCAGCGCAGCTCCGGAAGCAATCAGATTTCATCTTATACGGTAGATAGCTACGGTGATATCGAATTTCCCGAACTCGGTACTATCCACATCGGTGGGCTCACTCGTCAGGAAATAGCCCAGACAATCAAGAATGAACTCGTTTCCCGCAAACTTCTGAAAGACCCTACGGTCACAGTTGAGTTTGTCGACCATTCGTTTTCTGCTGTCGGTGCTGTCGGAAGTCCCGGTCGTATACTTTTCGACCGCGATAAACTCAATATCATAGAGGCCATAGCCCTTGCCGGTGACCTCAATATAAACGGCAAGCGCCAGAATGTGAAAGTCTACCGTATGGTCGACGGAAAGCAGAAGGCGTATACGGTCGACCTCACCGATCCCAACAGCGTTTATTCATCGCCCGTATATTACATTCAGCAGAACGACATGATATACGTGGAGCCGAACGATTTGCAGAAACGCAACACCACTCCGCTCGGGAACTCTACTTTCACACCGGCATTCTGGATATCTCTCGCATCGTTCGCAATGACGGTGGCTCTCCTTTTTGTAAGATAGAATTAAATTTACAGGGTACCGCCAAATCATCCGGTTTGGTTGTGCTTTGGATATAATACACTATAAAACATTCTCGTACTAAACGTGCTATGGAAAATAATGAAGAACAGTTGCCCAAAGAGGGACAGTCGATAAGCATAAAAGAAATTTTGTGGCTTTACCTGTCCAAGTGGTATTGGTTTGTCATTGTACTGGCTATTACTTGCGGTTATGCGGTATATTATCTGGCTAAGACCCCAAAAGTATATTCCGCCACTGCCGCCATACTTGTGAAAGACGGCGCAAGTGCGACGCCCGATGTCTCGCAGGCATTCTCTGATATGAATCTTCTTGCCACCAATGTAAACATCAACAATGAAATGGTGGCGTTGAAATCTCCAATAATCATGGACGAGGTTTCAAGAAGTCTTGGCCTGGATGTGAATTACACCGTACAGGACAAGCTCAGCACCAAAATACTTTACGGCTCTACATTGCCGGTGTCAGTGAAATTTCTTGACCTTGGCGACAACGGCCGCGGCAGACTCAAGATGCGCTACAGTAACGACGGAACCATAGTCCTCGGTCCGTTCGCCACCAGTGGTCAGGATATAGATAAAGTTGGCAATAACAGTAATGTTGAAATACAGCTTGCCGACGCACCATCAGATACAATCGACTCCCCTCTCGGACGCATTGTATTGGTCCCCAATGAAAAATTCGTATCCTCGACCGTTCCGTCGTCGGTCGATATTCTTGTTGACCGTGTAGGATATGGCGCAGGTGCCCAGCGCCTTTTGGGTACCATCCGCACTGAAGTCAGGGATAATTATTCATCGGTCATACATATCTCTCTTAATGATACAAACACCGAACGCGCCATTGACGAACTTAGTGAGGTAATCGAGTCATATAACCGTAACTGGATTAAAGACCGAAATCAGATATCGGTTGCTACTTCCAATTTTATCGATGAACGACTCGGTGTCATTGAGTCGGAGCTCGGTAATGTTGACTCTCAGATTTCAGATTACCAGTCGCAGCATCAGTTGCCGAGCAGCGGTGCCGCTTCCGACGCGTTCTTCCAGCGCACGCTTTCCGCTCACGACGAGTTAGGTGAGTTGTCAGTAAAAATCAGCCTTGCCCGTACTATACGTGACCACTTGAGCAATGCATCGAAAAATTTCCAGCCGCTGCCATCTTCATCCGCTCTTGGTAACGGAAATGTGGAAAGTCAGATTTTGTCATATAATGAGGAACTTGTTCAACGAAATCTGATGGTTCAGAATTCGTCTGAAGATAACCCCTTGGTTCAGGACAGAGACTATCAGTTGAGCCTTGCCCGTCAGAATATCCTTTCGGCTGTCGACGGATATATCGCTTCGTTGAATGCCGAGATGAGCGCCTCCCGCTCTAAACTGTCATCGGCTTCTTCGCGTCTGCAGAGTAATCCGACTCAGACCAAGCATCTTCTCGACAAGGAACGTCAGCAGAAGGTAAAGGAATCTCTTTATCTCTATCTGCTCCAGAAACGTGAAGAAAACGAACTTTCGCAGGCATTCACCGCCTATAATACAAAAGTGGTGATGACTCCCACCGTGTCGGGGCTTATCGGACCGTATTCAAACAAAATCATGACAACGGCAATAGCGATAGGTCTGCTTGTCCCGGGTGCCTTGATTTTCATGATTGAGATGCTTAACTCAAAAGTGCGCGGACGCCGTGATATCGAAAGACTGACTATTCCGTTTGTCGGTGAAATTCCCCAGAACGGCAAGCCGCATAAGCAGATTAATAAGCTCTTGGGCAAGAAGAAACCTATCGACCGCTCTTCCGACATAGTGGTGAAGAAAGGTTGCAACAATATCATAAACGAAGCTTTCAGAGTGATTCGTACGAACCTTGAGTTCATGACCCCGGGTGGAAATGAAGACTCTAAAGTGATAATGATAACAAGTGCCAACCCCGGATCCGGCAAAACATTTGTCGCTCTGAACCTTGCCACAGTGCTTGCCCTTAAGGGGAAACGTGTTGCGCTTGTCGACCTTGACCTGCGTAAAGGCTCTTTGTCTTTGGCAGTCGAAGCGAAAGGCAACGGTATGTCTAACTATCTTGTCGGCAATCTGACACTAAAGGATATCGTCGTACCTTCCGTAAAGGACAATGAGAATGTCGATGTGTATCCTTCAGGACCAATACCCCCCAATCCTGCGGAGCTTCTTTACTCTGACCGTATGAAGATTATGGTCGACGAACTTCGTGATGAATATGACTATGTTATTATCGACTGTCCGCCGGCAGAGGTTGTGGCCGATGCAAAAATTATCAACAAATATGTCGATATAACATTGTTCATAATACGAGCAGGATTGCTTGAGCGAAACATGCTCGGCGAGATACAGCGATTCTACAACGACGACCGCTACAAGAACATGGCGATCGTGCTTAACGGAACACTTGATCCTACAGCTTTGCGCTTGAATCGCGCGAACCGCTACAGCTACGGCTATGGCTATTATGGCTATGGCTACGGTTATGGCTATGGTCAAGAAGATAAAAAATAACGAACTTCTTCTCTCTCTCCATCCTTTTTTCATCCTTTTCATCAATAGTTCTATACTACTTTATTCTATTCTACTCTCTTGTTAATTAAAATTTCTCTCTCGGTCTGTGCCGGGATACAGTCAGACGTAGACATGCCGGAATTTAGTGATTCTTTGATATACGGTATTGTGGCAGGTTTCGTAGTCCCCCCGGAGCATAAATATCTAAAGCCATGAATTATTCAGAGTATCGAAAATATTTGATACATCGGCAGGAAATACTTGCAAGAATACTCGCTTTTGTTGCCCTTGTCGTGGCGCTCATTGAAATAGGGCGTCTGTCGGGATGCGTCGGGGTTGTCGGCAAAGTCATTTCCTCTCCCATGATTTTTTCATTCTTCTGCCTTATACCGGTGATTGTGCTTTTTAAGTCACGCAGGTTTACTGTCAACTATATGCTGATGCTATTCTTTGTGGCATGTGCACTATCATTGATTTTCAATCATCCTGTATCCAATTATATGTCTACATTGCGCTTAGGGCTGTTTTTTGCAATGTTGTGTCTTATCTCTCCATTGGTCAACAGTGCCTCTTTGCGCATGTTCAGAAATTATTTATGGCGTTATGTGATATTTTTGTGCCAGTTTGTAGTGATTTTGTCGCTTGTCGTTTATCTTGTGACGCTGGCCTTCGACGGAAGAGGACTTCTGTTTGTAGTCATAGACCATCCTATTATGCTCAGCACTTTGGCGGCTATAGTCAGTGTGATTATGACATATAGGTTTTTAAGCCGGGAAAAACATGTCGCAAAACTTTCGCTGTTCTTTGATAGTATATCACTGGTAGCGTCAATTCTTATAATGGTCTGGGCAGGAGCGCGCGGTGCTATTCTTGGATTTATAGTAGCGGAGATATACGTTTTTATTACGCTTTCGCATAAATTGAAGCGTGGGAAATGGGTAATCATGGCGGTGCTCGGAGCAATTGCTCTTGCTATATTTATCGGCGGTGATGTTACGCACAGAGTGAAGAAGAAGTTTGAAATCGCGCAAGAGCACAACTCGATAATCTATTCGCGCAAACAGCTCTGGAAATCGCGTGTGGAAGAGTTTATGGATAGCCCTGTCATAGGCATCGGTTTTACAAATGCTACCCGTTATTCAACGCTGTTGAGCAACAGAAAAGTGTTTTCTCCTTCGCCCGACAGGAGGGAAGAACCGGGGTCGTCATGGCTCTGTGTGCTGTCTAATACAGGTATTGTAGGCTTTGCGTTGCTTGTGTGCTGGAATACCGAACTTCTGCGCGTGGTGCGCATGCGTAGGAAGAAAGGAGACATACTGTCGATACTGTATGGCGCAATGCTGATATTCTTTATCGTAGAAGGATTTTTCGAAGGATGGATATTGTATGCCGGTTCGTTCACGTTTTTCCTGTACTGGCTGCTGACATCACGCATTATGGACTACCGTTGGCCTATATACAGCCACAAACCCATCTGTGAGCGATGCCTGGGAGTGTGACTGGGCGCATCGACAGTATAGATGCATTGCGTGCGTTTGCTTTGCTTGGCATTCTTCTTGTGCATGCGGCAGAGTGCTTCGGCTTTCATGAAGAGGCTTTGTTTGTGACCTCGGCCGACAATATATTGCTGAAACTGATCAATAACGTATTCCTCGGTCGCAGCAATGCTATATTCTCACTGCTTTTCGGTTGCAGTTTCTGGTTTCTGTTGCGAAATCCTGCCTACAGCTCGCTTAAATTTGTGTGGCGATGCATCCTTCTTGCATGTATAGGAGTGGTGGCAAAACTGTTTTTTACATTCGATGTACTCATGTGGTACGGTATGTGGGGTGCCCTATTGGTACTTTTCCGGCATTTACGTCCGCATTGGCTGCTGGTTTTGTCTGCTATGGTGTTACTGTCGTCCTCATTCGTGGAGTCACTGCACATCGCCGATATATTCCATGCTGAAAATTGCCCCGACAGATATGTCTCGGGGTATAACATCGGACAGGTTATTGACTATCCGCTGACCGATAGCTTCAGGATAGGTTTCGCATCGGAATTCCACATCTTTTCGTTGCGTACATTCGGACTTATGTTGCTCGGTTATTGGATAGGTTGCAAGGGATACATAACACGTTGGCGCGACGTCGCGACAGTGCGCCTTGCGCTTGTGCTTGCCGCGATTGTCATCGGTTTGTTTGTATTTGTTCTTGCCGTCAGGGGCGACGGGAGTTCTTTATTGTACCGCACCGCAGCCGATATGCTGTTCGTATTGCAGGCTCTGTTTATGTCAGTCCTTGTGATGTTGCTGTGTCGCAATGCAGGGCGTTGGATCTATCCGTTGGCATGCTACGGGCGTCTCGGGCTTACAAACTATTTTTTTCAGGGAGTGTTCGGAGTGATATTGTTCTGCGAATGGTTTATCCCGCATGGGGTCGGTCTCGCCTGCAATGTCGTCATACTGCTCGTGTTTTACGTCCTGCAGATGATATTTTCGGTATTATGGTGCCGAAGTCACCGTTACGGGCCGCTTGAATGGCTATGGCGAAAGGCAACAACATTGTATCCGTCATCACCGACTACAGCTTGTAGGAAAGCATGAGGCGCAGGGCGTAGGTAGATGAATGCACCGAAGGGTGAAAGTGGTAGTGGGTGGAACGCAGGTAGTGCGAAAAATGCACTGTGGCGTAGAGACGGCGCCATAGCTTGATGTTGGCTCGGGCCGAGAATACACCGAACGATGCAACCGACCTGTCGCCCTGCGCGTCGAGCGTGTGCGGATTGACTGTCTCCCAGTCGATATCCCTCGGATAGCCGTCCCAAGTGAATAGTCTGTAATATTCGTAAGAGGCCGCTAATGACAGAAGTTCGCGCCTGAACACCAAGTTCGCGCCACCTTTCAGCGAAAATCCCGACGCAAGGTTATAGTTGCGGTTGTCCACATTGTAATAGTCTGATAGGATTGCTCCGAGGCCGATGCCGTTGGCATGTAGATATGCGTCGAAGGCAAAGAAGCCTCGTTCTATGTCGCGGAACATCAGTCCGGCGCCTACGCTGGCCGGCACACCGAGTTTGTAGGGCACTTTACCGGACACGTCTGATATCGTGTCGCTGTCATAATAGTCGAAATGCTGGTACATTCCTATGCTCATGGAGGTGGAATACTTGTCGAGGAGTTCTTTCGACAGAAGGCGGCCTGCGATGTTTAGCTGGCCGAGCACCGGCTGTGATTTCTGTATGTTGAGTTCGGCGTTCAGCGCGAAATAGTCGTAGGGGAGAGGTGTTGACGCAACTTCAAAACGGTCGCCATACTCGAGGTTGAACTGCATCACACCACCGGTTCCCTCGTCAAAGAGCTCGTCTTTAAGTTCTATAGAGCGCATACCGGCCGAAAACTCTATTGCCACGTTCGGTATGCCGAACTGACGTCCTGTCGTGGCTCTGTGGCGCCAGGCGTCACCGTTGATGATTCGCGTCAGTCCGCGCGTCGGTGTGATGAGGAATGCTGCCGCCTCGCGTCCGAAGCGTTCCCATCCGGTGGCGTCATCCTTGAGTACGATGTCCGATGCCCGGTAAGTCAGTTCGCCAAGTGCCATTCCGCCTATCGGTGTGGCTATAATATCGTTGGTCGAGGGATACTCGTTTTCCATGAAGAACTCCCACATGGCCGACCCTCCGAGGGCAAACAGTCCCGACTGCCAGAAATTGAAGCCGTTGGAGCGGGCTGAATTGAAATAAAGATTGCCGTGATAAGGGTGAAGGAACATGTTTGTGCCCATCTGGTCGTTGTCCCATACGAAACCACGCTTGAAATTCCTTTTGATGGTGTGGGCGTTGATATATGCATACTCGGCTTTCTGGATATATCGGTCTATGGCCCAGATGCCGAGATTGAGCCCAACTACTTCGCCTGCCGCGATCCAAGGATTTTTTTTGCCGTAATAGCTGAGGTCGATTGAATCGGGAAGCACCTGAGGGGTCACCTGAAGTCTTATCGGACGTTGTGCTGTCGCCATGTGGGCAGTGACGGCGATAAGCAGAATGATAAAGAGAGTTCTTGCTGATTTCAATGTCGTGGCGTGGTTACGTTGACTTCTGGTTATTTTTTGTCGGGGTATGCGATACGCACGTGATACATCGTGAGAAGCGAGTTGATGAACGCTTTCTTTATCGTGGTGATGTCGCGGAACGACAGCGGAGATTCCTTGTGCAGTCCCTCCGACACCTGCATGTCGATGAGCTTGTTGACCAGAGCCGCTATTGTTTCCGGCTTGTGGTCGGGCAGTGAGCGTGATGCCGCCTCCACCACGTCGGCCATCATCAGCAGCGATGCTTCCTTTGACTGCGGATTAGGTCCGGGATACGTGAAAGGTGTCGGGTCGACTTCCTCGCCCGGATGTGCGTTGCAGTATGTGTTGTAGAAATATCTTGCTGTGGTCTTGCCGTGGTGCTGAACGATCATGTCGCGTATTGCCTTTGGCAGTTTGGCTTTTTCCGCCATACGCAGCCCGTCGGTCACATGGTTGATGATGACCCGCGCGCTCTGCACCGGAGTAAGTGAGTTATGGGGATTGACGCCGTGCTGGTTCTCGGTGAAAAATGCCGGATTTTTTGTCTTCCCTATGTCGTGGTACAGGGCGCCCGCACGCACGAGCTGTACGTTGGCGTTGACACGGTTGGCGGCTGCCGTCACAAGATTTGCCACTGCCATCGAGTGCTGGAATGTGCCGGGACACTCCTCCGATAGCTCACGCAATATCGGATTGTTGATGTCCGACAGCTCTACAAGCGTCACCACCGAGATGAAACCGAACACTTTTTCTACGATAAATATCATGATATAGGCAAACGACGTCAGAACCATATTGATGGCAAAGAATCCGATGAGTTTCCAGGAGAACGTGTTGAGCGATGCAATCTGCACAAGTTCGGCGGCGGCATACGTCACCACATACGCCACAAACACGTAGCATGCCGTGCGCATCAGCTGCGACCTGCGCGACAGCTCGCGCATCGAGTATATGGCCGTCATGCCCGCGGCAAATTCTATGAAGCAGAACTCAAACGGAAGTTTGGCTATCAGCGAGCATAGCACCACCTCCATAATGAGGAAAAACATTGCCACGGTAGTGTCGTAAAATACTACCAGCAGTATCGGCAGTATGGCGAACGGCACGATGTAAAGACCATCGACAAAGAGGTCGGACATGAACA
Organism: uncultured Muribaculaceae bacterium; assembly: GCA_947174635.1. Lineage (GTDB taxonomy): Bacteria > Bacteroidota > Bacteroidia > Bacteroidales > Muribaculaceae > JAGBWK01. Next base: position 59,691 of record CAMWJS010000008.1, on the reverse strand, counting down.
CCGAGAAAGCATAAAATCCGACATATACTGCGAGAAGGCATATTGTGCGTGACAGGTCTTCGAATATCGCCGGCCGGTAGAGCCGCAGGAACAGATATATTATCACCATCAGCGACACGGCGAACAGGATGCGTCCGAACACCACATTGAATTTCGATATGCCTCGTTCGCGGTCTCTTTTGGCAAGCTCTTTCTCGTAATCCTGCAATATCTGGTATCGCTGTGGGCTCACCATCTCGCCGCGGTTGATTATCTCCTCACCTTTCTGTATGATGCCCTGCACCGCCTCGATGGGAGTCAGCAGGCTGTTTCGCAGGTCGGCGGTTTTCTCCGCGTTTTCTTTGATGTTTGGCAGGAGATAGGTGCTGAGCCGTTTCTCCTGCAGGTGGCGCCATAGCGAGGGAGATGCCTTGCCGAATTGCTTTTCCAGATGTTCGTAAGCCTGTCGCGAAGTGCGCATTTTTGCAGTGGATATACCCTCGTTTGACGATGACGATGAAATCCTGATGCGCTGCATCTCGCCGGCGGCTATGCGTTGAGCGTCCTCCGAACTCACCACTCCGGTCTTGTATATGTCCTCGACAGCTCGCGTCAGGGCGTCGCGATGGTGGCCCGAAATGCTGTCGAGGCCGTTTATCATCGCTATCAGGTTTTTCTGCACTGTTGCGTCGATGTCATATACCGGTACAAGTATTTTGTCGATGCTGTCGATGCGTTCCTGCTTGATTTCCGGGGCGAGATAATATGGAATGTCAAATGGAGCCAGAAGCTGTGGGTTGCTCCACGGACGGTTCTTTTCGTAAGAAAGTTCAGTCCGCTCCGATTGTGGCAGAAAAAATATTATGATAAGGCCGGCAATAGCAAAGACAGCTGCCGTTGTCCAGAATTTCCTGTCGGTGGGAATATGAAAAGGGAAGTTCATGTGCGTGAGGATTGTATTTTTGCGTGCTGCTTTACGTTTTTCAGTGTATTCTTGTTGCGTGGCGCACACCTTCGATGCGCTTCACCTGTGAGCATAGTTCGGTCACCACGCCCGAGTCGTCGACGAGCACCGTCAGGTCGCAGCGGAATACCTCGTTTTCAGTCACGATATGCAGCGAGCGTATGTTGATTGACATGTGGGTGGAGATTGTCTGTATGAGTTCCTGCAGTATGCCGAAACGGTCGATGCCCTCGACATGTATATGCGCCAGAAACTTGCCGTTGGTGGCATCCCAGCAGGTGGAGAGCAGGCGTTGCCCGAAACCGGCTTTCAGCGCCAGTGCCCTGGGGCAGTCGACCGAGTGCACAACCACCTCTCCCGAGTCTTCTATAAATCCGAGAACATTGTCGCCCGGTATCGGTGAACAGCATTCGGCCAGACGGAAATTCGAGCCCGTCTCGTCGTAGCGAAGATGGTAGGTTTCCTTGGTGTTGATTGGAGCCGCCTGTTCCTCCGCGGTTTCCTGCGGTTCTTTATCCTTTGATTTCGGGACGACGGCAAGCGGCAGGCGTAATATCTTGCTCAGCAGACCCTTTGACGAAGACTGCTTTTTGAGAGCCTTGACAAGATAGTCGGAGAGCACAATCTCCTCGCGTCCCAGAAGCAGATACAGTTCGTCGCGGTTGCTTACGCGATACATACCCTGAAGCTTGGTCACCACTTCGTTGGTGTCAGTGATTTCATGCAGCTCGAGGAATTTATTGAAAATTTCCTTACCCTTCGCTATGACCGGCTGCTGCATCTTGCGCAGTGCCGAGCGCAGGCGGGTCTTGGCCTTGGCGGTGACAAGAAATTCCATCCATTCCTCCTTGGGGTTCTGCGATTGCGATGTGAGCACCTCCACCTGGTCGCCTGAACGCAGCTTCTGGCTGAGCGGCACAAGCTTGTGGTTGACTTTGCCGGCGATGCAGTGGCAGCCTATCTGTGAATGCAGGTCAAATGCCACGTCGAGCACTGTAGCGTTGTTGGGCAGAGTTATCAGTTCCCCTTTGGGCGTGAATACTACTATCTCCGAAGCAAACAGGTTGAGCTTCAGCGTGTCAAGGAAGTCTATCGCATTAGGCTCCGGATTGTCGAGTATATCCTTTATGGTGCGCAGCCATGCATTGAGCTCACTCTCCTCGTCCCCCTCTCCGATTTTGTACTTCCAGTGGGCGGCGAAACCTTTTTCTGCGATTTCGTCCATGTGCCGCGAGCGTATCTGCACCTCTATCCAGTTGCCGTCGGGGCCCATTGCCGTCATGTGCAGGGCCTGATAGCCGTTGGCTTTCGGATTGCCTATCCAGTTGCGTGTACGGTCGGGATGGAAGCGGTAGAGCTCATTTATGGCGCCGTATATCTGCCAGCATATCGCTTTCTCTTTCGACGCATCTTCGCAGTCGAATATTATGCGCACCGCATAGAGGTCATACACCTCCTCAAACGGTATATGCTTGGTCTCCATCTTGTTCCAGATGGAATATACCGATTTTACGCGCGCTTTCATCGTGTATTTCAGCCCCATGTTGTCGAGTATGCGGCGTATCGGCATAGCGAAATCCTCATATTCGGCAGTGCGCGTCTGCTCGGTCTGCTTGATTTGTTCCGATATTTTCCGGTAGGCCTCGGGGTGTTCATATTTGAACGCGAGATCCTCAAGCTCGGTCTTTATGGCAAACAGTCCGAGGCGGTGGGCAAGCGGTGCGTATATATAGAGTGTCTCTCCCGCAATCTTGTATTGCTTGTTGGGAGCCATGGAGCCGAGTGTGCGCATATTGTGCAGGCGGTCGGCCATTTTGATGAGCACCACGCGTATGTCCTCCGACATTGTGAGCAGGAGCTTGCGGAAATTTTCAGCCTGTGCCGATGCCTGAGCTCCGAATATGCCTCCGGAGATTTTGGTGAGTCCGGCCACAAGCTGGGCTATTTTCTTGCCGAAATGCTGCTCTATGTCCTCCACGGTGTAGTCCGTGTCTTCCACCACGTCATGAAGCAGTGCCGCGCAGATTGATGTGGAGCCGAGGCCTATCTCCTGGCTTGCTATTTTTGCCACTGCGATGGGATGCATTATATAAGGCTCTCCCGAGCGGCGCCTGATGCCTTTGTGCGCGTCCTTGGCAAAGTTGTAGGCGCGCTTTATTATCTCAACCTTCTTGCGGTGGTTGCTTTTGAGATATCCCTCAAGCACTTCGTTGAAGGCGTCATCTATCATCTTGTCCTCTTCCGGTGTGGTGAAATTTTCCTGAGCCATAATGTCGACGGTTATAATGTGTGTGTAATGCGTTATTTCACTGCCGGTCCCACTTCGGCGGCAGCGCCTGTGGCGGGATTGAACAGCAGATACACCGGAGCTTTCTTGTCGGTGAAGCATGACGGTGCCATGCCATAGACGATACCTGACTGCGCCAGGTCAACATCTTTGCGCGCCAGCTCATTTCCCATAGCTGTCACCGTTACTTGCGCCTGCCCCGGTATGGTATATGCTATGCCCCCTTTTGGGAAGGGGAGTGTCTCCCCCTTGTCGTTTACGGGCATCTCTCCGCGCGTCAGCTCCTTGATTGAAAGATATACGGGAAATCCGCTCAGGTCGTTGGGGTCGGTAATACCTGCAGTGGCCGATATGCGCGCTATGATCTGGTTGTTTATGCTCCCCTGCGGAACTATGGTGAATGTTCGCACCTCGGTATAAGTGCTCTTTGTTCCGGCGAACATAGCCATAAGAGCCTGCTCCTGAGCCTCGATATTGTCCATCACGAGTTTCATTGCCGCGCCGTCCGGCGGCATCTGTTCCGCCTGGCCGGTAATGAGGTCGGTACGGCTCTGGCGAAGGGCATAGATTTGTTCGGCCGCAAGTTCCGCACGTTTGGCCGATGAATGGCTCTGCAGCATCTCCTGAGTGATGACCTGACGCGCCGCCTGTGTCTCGAGCGGGGTGGGGCCTGCCTGACGTGCTTCAGGTATTGCCGGAGTCTCTGCCTCGAATACGCTTTCGGTATTGATGGCAAGCGGTATATTTCCCTCTCCTAATATCATATACGGAGCCTGGCTGCTTTTCAGCGTCACGAGATAGCGCTTTTCAGGGTCGGGCACGCCGTGGGTGCTTATCGTCACGCTTTTTACCGATGCGCTGAGCGAAGGTTCCGAAATCGGGTTGTCGATATTGAGATATTTGAGCGCGTATTTGTAAAATTCGCCCGGCTCCTCGCGGGTGAATTCGGCTTCAATAGTGATGTCGACGGCTGTGACGGGCAGCGTGTATGTTATGCCGTATTCGTTGGCTTTGGTGGCTGTGATACGCTGGGCCTGCTGCGCGGTGGCAGCTGTTGTGGTCAGCAATGCGCCTATGATGATTGTTGTCGCTTTTTTCATAAGTGTCAAAAGATTGGAATGGTTTTAACGTATAGGCTCCATGATGGCTTTGATGGCGCGGCCTATGTTGTCGGCGATGTCTGAGGCTACTACGCCGTAGTCGCCATGTTCCTCTGCGGCGATTTCTCCCGCCAGACCGTGGAGGAACACTGCGAGCAGCGTTGCCACTTCCGGTTTGTAGTCCTGCGCCATGAAACCGGCAAGCATCCCGGTGAGCACATCGCCGCTTCCGGGGGTCGCCATTGCCGGACAGCCCGATGAGTTGAAATATATCTTGCCGTCGGGGCGTATGATCGACGTGTAATATCCCTTGAGCACAATCAGTATATGATAGTGGCGCGCCACTTCGCAGGCCTTGCGCAGACGCGCTTCCATCGATGTGTGGTGGCCGAACAGCCGGTCAAATTCGCCTGCATGCGGAGTGATGATCGACAGCATCGGCAGCGAGTTGAGCATCGCCGGTTTCATGGCTATGCAGTTGAGTGCGTCGGCATCGAGTATGATTGGCGATTTTGACGACAGCAACAGCTCTTCGAGTGCGCGGAGTGTGGTCTCGTTCGTTCCTATGCCGGGGCCTGCCGCGATGGCATTGTAGTGGTGGGCGGGACGCATCCGGTCTATGTACATCTCCCCCTGATTGGCGCTGTAAAGAGCCTCGGGGGCTGCCGACTGTATGATCGGGTAGCCGCATTTGGGCGCCTCTATCGTGACTTTGCCGACTCCCGAGCGCAGTGCTCCGCGGGCTGCCATCACAGCCGCGCCCATCATGCCGTAGCTTCCCGCATAGATTAGGGCGGAACCGTAGTCGGCTTTCGACGAGAACAGTGGGCGGCGTTTCAGGGCGCGGTACACGTCGCTCTCCTCCACGAGATAGAACTTGGCCTTGATTTCAGACGCGGCCTTTTGGCTGAGTCCGATGTCAAGCACCTTCCATTCTCCCACCAGCTCGGCGTTGTCGGCTATGAAGAATGCCAGCCGCGGATGCTGTATGGCGAGGGTCAGCGATGCGTGTATTACGTCGCGCGATATCAGGGCCGGATTCCAGTCGCCGGCGAGTCCCGAAGGTATGTCGATTGACACTACCGTGGCTTTCGCCTCGTTGATGCGCTGCACAAGATAAGAGAAGCCCCCCTTGAGCGGGTCGCGCAGGCCCGAACCGAACAGGCCGTCGATTATGAGCAGGTTGCGTTGCAGGTCGGGCATCATGAAGGTGTCGATTACTTCGGTTATACCCACCCCGTGGCATTGTACGAAACGGTCGCGGCACACTGTGCACTCGGCCGACAGTTTGTTGCCTCCGATGTTGAAAAGATAAGCATGCACCTTGTAGCCGCTTTCCGACAGGAGCGCTCCGGCTGCAAGTGCGTCGGCTCCGTTGTTGCCCGGTCCGGCGAATATCACCACCGGCTTTGACGGACGCCAGCGGGCGGTAATCTCGTCGGCCACCGCACGTGCCACGCGCTCTATCAGCTCAATCGGCTTAACATCTTCATGCTCAATAGTATATTGGTCTATCTGGCGAATTTCGCTGTTAGTAAATATCTTCATTAATCAATGCACATTGTTGACTACAAATTTACACATTTTTTTTAGCGTATCAAAAAAACTTGCTCCAACGTATGTGATTTATAAAATTCTTTACGTAAATTTGCACTAATTTACATTTATACAATGGATCAGGTAACATACAACGGGCTCACATTCGAGCCATACATCCGACGAGAGCAAATCGACAGACGCATTAAAGAGATTGCGGGGACGATTTCAGCCGAATGCGAAGGCAAAAATCCCTTGTTTCTCTGCGTGCTTAACGGAGCTTTCCCTTTTGCCGCCGACCTCTTCAGAGCGGTGGATTTCGATGCCGAGATTTCGTTCATACGCCTTAAAAGCTATGAAGGAATGGGGTCGACAGGTGTTGTCAAGGAAGTGATAGGCCTCAGCGAAGATATCAAGGGCCGCACCGTCATAATCGTTGAGGACATCGTCGATACCGGTAACACAATCACTCGGCTTCTCGACACACTCAAGGAGAAAGAGCCGGCCGAAATCAAGGTGGCGACTCTCCTGTTCAAGCCCGATGCGCTTAAGGTCGACGTCAAGCCCGACTACGTGGGTTTTGCAATCCCCTCCAAATTCATCATCGGCTTCGGCCTCGATATCGACGGGCTCGCCCGAAATCTCGACGATATCTACGTACTTAAAGAAAACAACTGACAGACATTATAGCCATGCACGTCATGGCATTGACCCGCTTGCGGGAATATATCAACCTTAAAACACGAAAAAATACCGGGTAAAGACACCGGCTTCACCTCAACAGAGAAGCCGATAGTCAACATGTGTGTAATTATATAAACAATTTTATCATGCCCAATATCATTATCTTCGGAGCGCCCGGAAGCGGTAAAGGAACTCAGAGCGAACGAATTATCGAGAAATACAATCTTCATCACATCTCGACCGGCGAATTGCTGCGCGACCATATCGCACGCAAGACCGAGCTCGGCATCGTGGCTGACTCTTACTGCTCGCGCGGACAGCTTATTCCCGACGATCTGATGATTGAAATCCTGGCCCATACCATCGACAATAATCCCCAGGCATCAAAAGGCCTTATTCTCGACGGTTTTCCACGTACCATTCCGCAGGCACGCGCACTCAAGCAGCTTCTTGCCGAGCGTGGCATGAAAATTGACTCGGTAATCGGTCTTGAAGTGCCCGAGGACGAACTCATCGAGCGCCTTCTCAAACGCGGTCAGGAGTCAGGCCGCTCCGACGACAACCTCGACACCATCAACAAGCGTCTTGAGGTATACCACAGCCAGACCCTTCCCCTCCGCGACTACTATATCAACGAAGGAAAATACCGCGCTATCCATGCCACCGGTTCTATCGACGAAATATTCAACCGCATCGCCGAAGTCATCGAAGCCTGACATCCCCAATAAAACATCGCATACCACAGTCCCCGGCACGACAACTACAACGTCAAGCCGGGGACTGATTTTTATACAACGACCGATAAGAGGGGATGATTACTTTGTCGGAAAAAAATTATAAATTGCGGTGATGAAATCGCACACTTGCCTGTCTACACAATAAACGACGATAAAAATGCAATATTCAATCACAGAGTTCGAGACAATCTACCTCCGCTGCTTTCCGCCGGCAATGAGGCTTGCCATAAGCCTCCTGCACGATGAGGACGATGCACGCGACGCCGTCCAGGAGGTATTTCTTCGGCTCTGGGAATCGGATACAGGTATAGAAAATCCACAGGCTTTTGTCATACGGTCCGTGCGCAATGTATGTCTCAACCGTATAGCCGCCGCAGATACGCGCGAACGTTTCCGTCGAAGATATTCATTGGATGAGCCCGACGATGGCGTCGACATCGAGGCGCGCCATAGCGAGATACGTTCGGCGGTACAGACTCTGCTGACTCAACGCGAGCGTCAGGTGGTCGACAAGATATATGCCGACGGACTTTCATACAAGGAAACAGCCGCAAGTCTCGAAGTTTCTGTCTCGATGATAAACAAAAGCGTTGTCACCGCTCTTAAAAAATTACGAACTCATTTCAAAACAAATAAATGATGACCGACGAAACAAAAAATAGCCTTGTCGAAAAGATGATTGACTGCCCCGAGGAACTTACGTCCGGAGAGATAATGTCAATCATGGAAGATGACGAGTTGCGCCAGCTATATGAAATATCTGTTGGATTGCAGGACTCGCTCGGATGCGGTAGGCAGGTCGATGCCGCAAAAGAGTGGGACGCATTCCGCCCGCGATTGCGCCGTCGTAGCCGCCATCCTCTCCTGCTGATTGCCGGAGTTGCCGCTGCATTGGCTGGAATAGTTATTCTTGTCGGTATAATGGCTGACACCTCCGGATTCCGACATCAGGAGTTGCCGCTAACGGATTCGCTTGATAAGGAGGAGAGTGTGGTAGAAAAGAATATTGCCGAAGCCCCCGTAGTTTCAGACACGGAGGTCAAGCGGCTGGAACATCTTGCTCCCGCCGTGCAGAAAACGACGGGAGCCCCCCCGGCTCCTGCCGGCGGAGATGATACCGCGATTGACATCGACGAATTCATGAGAATTGAGCAGGCGCGTATCGACAATGATATAGCTATGGCTATGGCCAGGGTCTACGAAGACGAATATTATGCTTACATCAGTGCGGCTATCGCGTTGGCCGACTGCCAGTTGGCATCGGCAGAGGACGTGACTGCCATGTTCGACAACGCTCCTGATATCGAAATAGTAACAATGCTATAAATATAAACGGTATGAAAACAAGAATTATCTGTATTTTATCACTTTTGATGGCGATAATGCCATTCAGTTCCCAAGCTCAGACAAACATCCGCAAAGCGTTTGACAAACTTATTCAGAACGGCGATGTGACACTGTCGGAAAGCCATTCAAAGGAAAAGGACACCGACACGGGTATAAAGCAATCGCAATCCGATATCTACAATTTTACACTCCCCGCCAGGAAAATAAATCTTGTTGAAAACATACTCAAGGCATTCCGCGACGACGACAGGTTGGCCTACAGCACAAGCAGCGGACTCACTGTCGCCGGCGACCGCAATATCGTCCTGGCCGTAGGCGATGACAGCGCCGGGGGAGTGCAGGTGACACGTCCGGGCCGAAATTATGTGTATGCATGTTTTCTCGCACCCGAGAAAGAAAATCCCTCAGGCAACTACCGTTATGCCTACGCTATGAACTGGGAGGAAAACTCCGGCGAAATCAACGGAACCCTGATTGTGACGTATGCTACCACGCTGAAGTATCGTCAGTCTGTTTCTTCAGGCAAGTCTTTCAAGATTTTAAACAGCGGCTCTACGATAGAGTACACTGCCAACGGACATTCTTTCATGAAAAGCTGGTTCACCACGTTTATGGGCTACGTACAGATGATGTCGACCGAAAACCGTCAGGCACGACAGGCTATCGCTGCGAAAATATACGAGCACTGCAAAAATTCGTCGGACGTCAGCGCTGAAGACAAAAATACTGCACGGGAGTTGATTAAAGGTATGATTAGCGAATATAATGACAATGTAATCAGACAGTTGCTCAATTCATCGCTTGTAAATCTGAAATAAAGCAATTTTTTTAAGTAACTGTTCAAAATTATTTTGATATTATGGCGGAAGGATTTTTTAGCAGATTTTTATTGAGGAAGAAGGAATGTAGCGAGCTACATGACTGATGACCGATATAGAAAGCGGCAGAAAAGACTCCGACAGAATATTAAAATAATGAGAATGGTTGGTATAAAATAATTAAACAGTTATTTATACTATAGACAAGCCCTCCGGCTCCGCAGCAGTGACTGTTGCGGAGCCGGGATTTTTAAACAAAAGGCTATCCTGTCGATTCAATAACGCTTCGAGAATGTCGCGTGCAGGAAATAGTGGCAGCGGTCTATGAAATTGTCAAAAGCCGTTGCCCGGAACACAAAGTATCTCTGCAGCATGAAATTCCAGAACACCGACACGACAATCGACGTCAATATTCGCGCTATAGTAAAGCGGATGTTGTCGACCATGTTCACCGAGTCGAGTAGCGAACTGCTGTCAAGCAGATTGGTAAGGTACTGCGTGCCGAAAGTGTTGAGCAGGAGGCTTCCCAGCCACACGAGGAAAAATTTTATGCCGATGGCAAGATAAGAACTCTCGCGCATGCGGAATGTGAACTTGTAGTTTATCAGGCAGTTGACAATACCGCCCGCCGTTGCCCCTATCATGGCCGAAATGCCGGCCGAGAGTGATATCAGGGCATAGAACACAAAACTGACAATAAAATCGGTATATGCTGAAATCTGCGACGTCACGACAGAACGGAGAAACATGAATATCCCTCCGCCATGCAGGAATTTTTTCTTTATCTCTTTCTTCTTCATTGCCGTTGGTTTATTGCCGTTAGGTTTGTTCTGTCAGTAGCTATATGAGTTTGAGCAGGTCGTCGAGCGAGGAAATCTGCGACGGATGCGTCATCGCATCTTCATCGGCCGTCCATCCCTTTCCTTTGAGCCAGGCCGTATGGCATCCTATCGACTCGGCAGGCATGATATCCTTGCGCATGCTGTCGCCGACCACGAGCACCTCCTCGGGCTTCAGTCCGAGGGCGATGACGCCGAGCATGAATATGCGTGCGTCGGGCTTACGCACTCCCACAACGGCGCTCTCTATGACGCCGCGGAAGTACTGGCGTATCCCCATGTCGCGTATCACGCTCTCCACATTGCCGTAGAAGTTTGATACGAGCACCAGCGGATAGCGTTCCGCGAGCTTCTCGAGCACGGGGCGCGCGTCATCGACCGAAGCTCTTGCGCGCTCATAGCAATAGCGAGCTATAGGCGATGCCTTTTCTTCGGCCACCTCGCGGGTGATTATCCCGCGAGCCGCGAGGTCGTCAAGCTCAAGCCGCATCTTTATCTCCATCACATCGAGAAACGTATGCTCCGGAAAGATATGTCGGGTGCGGGCCAGCTCACGCTCTGCATGCACATAGCTCGTGCGGAACTCCTCTTTGTCAACATCGAGGCCGCAGGCCTTGTAGCCGTCATAGATAACCTCGCTCCAGTGGTCGCCGTGGCTGTCTATTGTGCCGCCGTAGTCAAATATTATGCCTTTGATATCATTCATCATAATCGCCTGCTTTAAGTCGTTGTGTCATCTCTTTGCAAATTCTCTCATGGCGCACCACCATGTAGACCATCAGCGAGTTGAGTACGGTGAACTCAAACACGAAGTATATCCACGGCATCCTGACGAACAGAGATATGAACAGCACTATCACGCGCCAGTTGAACGACAGTATGTTGGTGTACTTCATAAGCGGCAGGCTGAGCATGCGGAAATCGTCCCTGAAACGCTGCGGTATCGCCCCGCCGTGGTAACGTTCGCGCAACTCCTTGCGCAGTGCCTGCATCGCCGGTGTGATTCTCTCCTGAGAGTTGGTGTAGTTGATATAGAACGCCATGACGACTTTGTTCCAGAAATTGCCCTTCCACGGAGTGGCTTTCTGGCGTGCGCGCAGGTCATCTACATTGTCGAGCTCGCTGCCGTCTTTCCCTTTGAGGAAGAAAAGATGGAACTGGCGGTAGTGGTCGGCCATCGAAGCCTGTTTGGCGTGGCAGAGACCGGTTGTCACCGCAAGCGTCCATATCACCCAGTGGTGTTCTATGAAGAATGGCGAAGTCACTATCTCGCGGAAACAGAGCGAGAAATAGATGGTGATGAACCACAGGTCGCCGGCAAGTCCGTCGAGTATGCGGCCCAGACGCGAATACTGGCCTGTCATGCGTGCAAGCTGGCCGTCGGCGCTGTCAAACGAGTTGGCCCACACCAGCAGTACCATTCCCAGTATGTTGATCCAGATGTTGTTGTAATAGAAAGCGATGCCCGCTCCGACGCCAAGAAATATCGACGCTATCGTGATGGCATTGGGCGTGATGCCAAGGCGTGCCGCCAGCTTGGCCCACATATATCCTATGGGACGGTAGAACCACAGGTCGATATGCTCCTCGGTATCCATGGATTTTAGGGTGTCGCGGTACGACACCTGCGCTGCCGCGCTCTTGCCCGATTGTATGGTCTGTTCTGTCATTTCCAATTCTTTTTCCCTTTTATTATGTCGGGTGGGGTGCGATTACCCCACGTTTACACTTGTTCTGCTGTCTGTCTCGGAGACCTGCGGTCAGCGCTTCTTTATCTCCGACAGTATGTATTTGGCGATGTGCGGAGCTGCTGCATCGCGGCAGGGCGCGAAGCTTGGCCAGTCGTTGAAGTCGATGATACGGATATCTCCTTCGGGCGATATTATGCAGTCGCCGCCATATATCTTCACATCAAGCACATCCGAAGCGTTCTGGCATATCTCGCGCATCTTCTCCTTGTCAAACTCCAGCCCCTGGCTCTTGCCGTTGATAGCCTCGTGGCCATATTTGCTGTGACCTTCGTCGAAGGGGTAGAACCAATAGAAGAAGCGTGAGCCCGACACTCCGTAGAACTTGATGAGGTCGCCCACCAGATGCTTGTTGATGACCGCACGCTTGATGCCGCGGAGGAAATACTCCTGCAGCACCTCCTGCGCCTCCTCCGGATGACGCACATACGATACATCCTCCTTGTGCATGGCGTGGAAATCGCCGCGTTTGATCCAGCAGCGGTTGAAGCCCTCTTTTGCAAGTTTCCCTTTGACTACCTCGTCGGTGTCTACCATGAGGCTGTCGGGGTAGGGGATATTATGCCCCATCAGTATGCGGGTCATGCGTTCGCGGGTGCAGTTCTCGATGCCGTGTCCCGAGTTGATTACGAGACGCCCCTCATCCTCGAGCTTCTGCAAAAGGTCGATGGAGCGGCGTTCGCGACACATGTTGACTATCGTGTCCTCCTTGACATTGCCGTTGATGAACTGTTCCTCGGAGTATATGGTTACTTCGCAGCCGCGTTTGCGAAGCTGCTCGGTGACAGCGTTGAGGATTGCGGCGTCATTGCCTATGTGGTTGGGCGAATATGCCCCGGCGCGCATGATTGCCGCTATTTTTATATCAGCCATGATTGATGGTTATAGGTGGTTGGTTTTTATCGGTTGATGAGTGCCTGGGCTTTCTCGATGTCCGACTGATGGTCTACATCGATGATTTTGCCCATGTCGAAAGCGCGGAGGTTGAGCCCGTCGGCCACGAGTGCGCGTTGGAAATTGCGCATGCGGCTGACTCCGCCGTCAATGCATTTCTGCAGCACGCCGATGGCTGTGTGGTCCAGGCCGTAGATGCCGCCCGATATATATCTGGCGTCGGCCGACGGCGCGTCGTTGAACGCCGTGATGCGCATCTGCGAGTCGACATCGACATAGAGCGGTTTTTCGTCGTCGATATATGAAGTGACCGCCATAAGGCCGTCCACATCAGCATTCTCGCGCTCGAATGCCTCGACATAACGCCGGAAATCCTCTTCGTGAAATATAGTGTCGACAGTCGTGAGTATGAAACGTCCCTCGGGCAGCACACTGCTCACCTCATAGAAACTGTGCATCGAGCTTGGTGTCGACTTCACAACAAGGCGGAGCTCCACCGGCAGGCTTACAGCCAGATTTTCAAGATATTCCCTGACTTCCGTCATCTGCTCGTTGACAATCACCGAGATGCATTCGGCGCCGCAGTTCACGAATATATCTATCAGGCGTCCTATCATCGGCCGTCCGTTGAGCGAAACAAGCGGTTTGGGCGTCGCTACACCCTCCTGTTGAAGCCGCGAACCCTCTCCGGCGGCTATTATGGCAAAATTCATACTCTTCGAAATATATGAAATTATTACTGCAATTGCTTGGAGTCGGTTTGGTTTTACATCCCGACGTTCTCTTTTTCCCGTTGAAACTACGGCTTGCACGCCGTGACAACGATTAACCTACAAAAGTAATAAAATTTTTCTATACGTCAAAAACGACGTCCAAACGTTGCACTTCGTTTTGGAATCTGCAAATGTCGTCAATTTACCGCGTTGTCAGTGTGATAGCTTATCGTTGACGCATTATTGTTCGTGCTGAGCGTGGCGGTCGCGCCATGCAGCAGCGGCATGTTGTCTCTGACATGTCCTATCGGAGCGTCAAAAGCTACCGGAATGTCAATCCCTGCGAGCGCCTCATTTATCATGTCGTAGATATCGTTGAAATTTTTGTCAGCGTCGTAGAGCGTGAACTGCCCTACGATTAGTCCTTTGAGCTTATCGAGGCGTCCCGCCAGACGCAGCTGGTACAGTATGCGCTCTATCTTGTAAATCGGCTCGGCCACATCCTCGACAAACAATATCGCGTCGTTGAATACGTCGTATGGCGTCGAGATGAGAGCCTGCAGAACAGCAAGATTGCCTCCGAGCAGTTTACCCGTGGCCTGTCCCGGCCTGTTGTATTTGTGCCCCTTGAATTCCAATGCCGGACATCGCCCGCCGAGCATGTCAAGCAGCATGGCGTTGTAAGGAGTAGTGTGCGGATACAGTGCGAGAGCTTTCGCCATCGACCCGTGTATACTCACAATGCCCCGGCTCGCCATCAGTGCATGCAGTGCCGACACATCGCTGAAACCTATAATCCATTTCGGGTCGGCATTCAGGTCGAGCTTCGACAGGCTTTCAAGCAGATGCACGCACCCGTAGCCGCCGCGGCTGCACAATATGGCACGCACCTCCCGGTCAAGAAGCGCCGTCGTGATATCCTCCAGACGTTCCTCTATGCTTCCTGAGTATGAGCCCTTTGCGCCGAGAGCATGCGGCATCACCTTCACCCTGTAGCCGAGCAGCGACAAAGTGGCGCTCGCCCGTTCCACAAGCATCGGGTCAATAATACTTGCCGGCGACACAATCGCAATCGTGTCCCCTTTGCGCAAAGATGTGGGAAATACTGCCATCAGAAAAATATGAATTAAGCAAAGAAAAGAATTAAATCCTGCCTCAAACAATTATGAATTATGCATTATGAATTATGAATTGCCTTCAGCTGACCGCAACCCTGATTCCCTCGCGGCGAAACCGCTCTGCGATATACTCCAGCTCCTCGCGCTCCACTTTCACGAGCTGCTCGGCCGGAGTCTTGCGGTCGATGGAGTAAAGCATCACCTCGCGCGGATTTATATCCTTGTACGCCTTGATAAGCGCCTCGATTTCTTCATCGGTAGTGTTGTCGATGGTTTTGCCGTCATGCTCGCCGCGCAGCATCATTGTCTGCACTATGCACTGTCCGTCAAACTGTTTCATCCCCTCTACCACATCGGCCACGCTGTAGCCTTTACCGACCGGGCGGTCAATCACATTTACCGTATCGTCGATTGCAGAGTCCAGCTTGAGTATATTGTTGTCCACCTTGCGCAGTCCCTCCACCACCTGCCCGGTGCGCAGACGCGTGGCGTTCGACAGCACACTCACCTTGGCTTCAGGATAATACCTGTCGCGCAGTCTTGTCACATCGTCTACTACACCGTTGAAGTCAGGGTGCAACGTAGGTTCGCCGTTGCCCGAGAATGTGATGACGTCGAGCGGCATATCCTCCGCACGCATCTCCCTGAGTTTCTCCTCAAGCAGCCGGGCCACCTCTTCGCGAGGCGGAATGCCCTTTGTGCCGGGTCCCTGGGCGTTAAACCCCGCTTCGCAGTAAAGACAGTCAAACGAACACACCTTGCCGTCGGCCGGCATCAGGTTTACACCGAGCGACGTGCCCAGACGCCGGCTGTGTATCGGACCGAATATAGTCGAAGTAAACAATACTGTCTGCATAATCTCAATTCTTGAATATTAAAACTTTAATCGCCTTGCAGCAAATAAAAAACCAACCTTGTAGTGACGCTATAGAATTTAAGCAAAGTTGACCGGGGCTGGGGCGTCTCGCCCCCGGGTAATATCTTCTCGCGGTAAAAAAAAACGCGCGGCTGTTACATGATTGATTATCAGAAACTTTGTATAGTAGCCGCGGTTTTTAACCGCGGTCTGCTAAAATCGAGTTTAGCAACACCCTCGATTTACTTGGTTGCCCGCTCCTTGTTAATAATAACCCCGCACGCCGGAGCATACGGGGCTGCATGTGACACATGTAACTGCCGCGGCACATCGCTTGCGGCATGACGGACCGGACTACACGGTCAATATTTCTTTCTCTTTCGCAGCGAAAAGCTCGTCGATTTTCTTGAGATACTTGTCATGGAGCTTCTGGGCCTGCGCCTCGGCGTCTTTCTCGACATCTTCAGGCATACCCTGTTTCACTGCCTTCTTGAGGCCGTCAATAGCGTCGCGACGTGCGTTGCGCACCGATACTTTGGCCTGCTCGGCCTCGGCTTTCGACTGCTTTACAAGCTGTTTGCGGCGCTCCTCGGTCAACGGGGGAATTGACAGACGTATTACTTCGCCGTTGTTTTCAGGCATGATGCCGAGCTCGGAGTTGATGATAGCTTTTTCAATCTCCTTGAACATGGATTTCTCCCACGGAGTGATGGTGATGGTGCGTGCGTCGGGCACAGCCACATTGGCTACATTCGAAATCGGAGCTGCGCTTCCGTAGTAATCTACGCGTATGCCGTCGAGGATTTTCGGATTGGCTTTCCCTGCGCGGATATGTGCGAGTGATTCGTCGAGATATGCTACCGACATTTCCATCTTCTCTTCCGCCGGGTCGAGGTATGTGCTGGGGTTTGTCATAATGTGGTTATATTCTGTATGTTAAAAATCAATATTTCTGTCACACCCTGTCGGGGATTAAGAGAGTGCTTCTAATACACGAGGGTGCCTACAGGCTCTCCGTCAAGCACTTTCTTGAGGTTGCCCGGGGTGTCCATGTCAAAGACTATGATGGGCAGATGGTTCTCCTTGCACAGTGCTGTCGCTGTGAGGTCCATCACTTTCAGGCCGCGGGTATAGACTTCGTCGTATGTGATTTCCGAAAAACGGGTGGCTGTCGGGTCTTTCTCGGGGTCGGCGGTGTAGATGCCGTCTACGCGCGTGCCTTTGAGCATGACGTCTGCCTCCACTTCGATGCCGCGGAGCGCCGAACCGGTATCGGTCGTGAAAAACGGATTGCCGGTGCCTCCCGCTATGATTGCCACTTCGCCGCTGTTCATGGCCTCGATGGCGCGCCACTTGCTGTAGTGCTCGCCGATGGGAAACATGTTGATGGCGGTGAATACTTTGGCCGGCTGACCTATGGCCTGGAGTGCCGACGACAGTGCGAGTGAGTTGATGACAGTGGCAAGCATCCCCATCTGGTCGCCTTTCACTCGGTCAAAACCCTTTGACGCGCCCTGCAGTCCGCGGAATATGTTGCCGCCGCCTATCACGATGGCCACCTGCACTCCGCCCGACACCACGGCGGCTATCTGCGCCGCATACTGGTTGAGCCTGTTGGTGTCTATGCCCGAGCCGTTGCCTGCCGCAAGCGACTCTCCGCTCAGTTTGAGCAATATTCGGTTGTATTTTTTTCTCATAATGCGTTATTTTTCGGTTACTCCTGATGCGGAGCGTATGGACATCACAAATATAGACATTATTGTAATATCTCACAAATCTAATGCCTCAGAAATTTTGTTTGGCATCAGCTTTTAGCTATCTTTGCTGATATGAAGATAGGATATGATGCCAAGCGCGCGGTCAACAACAATACCGGCCTCGGCAATTACAGCAGGCTTGTCATCGACACCGTCGCCGCCTCAGGCGATGACTCGCTGATGCTATATGCGCCCCGTTTGCGCAACAACAGGCGGCTCATGCCATTGCTCGAGCGTGAGAATGTCACGGTGTGCCTCCCCGACACGGGGTTCGGGCGCCGATTCCCTTCGCTGTGGCGTTCCCGTGGCATCACGCGGCAGCTTCAGCGCGACGGCATTGAGCTCTTCCACGGCCTGAGCAACGAGCTTCCGCTCGATATCGCATCTTCGGGCATACCTTCGGTTGTGACCATCCACGATGTGATATTCAGGCATTATCCGGAGTGCTACAAATTTATCGACCGTAAAATCTACGACTACAAATTCCGTAAAGCCGCGCGTAACGCCACCCGCGTCATCGCCATATCGGAATGCACCCGCCGCGACATAATCGATTTCTACGGCATCGACCCCGATAAAATCGATGTCGTATACCAGGGGTGCGACCCGCAGTTCGCAATGCCGGTCGACCACTCGCGTGCCGATGACGTGATGAAGCGCTACGGCATCGACCGTCCCTACATCATTGGTGTCGGCACCGTGGAGCAGCGCAAAAACCAGCTCCTCACCATAAAGGCATTGCGCGCTCTGCCCGACGATATCATTGCCGTGATTGTCGGCCGTCGCACACGTTATGCCGCCGATATCGACCGCTATATCAGTCGCTACGGACTCGGCGCAAGGGTGAAGTTTATCGAGAATGCCGATTTTGTCGACTTTCCGGCTTTATATTCAAGGGCGTTGCTGTCAAGCTACCCCTCCCGTTTCGAAGGTTTCGGTATCCCGGTGATAGAGTCTCTGAGCGTCGGCACTCCCGTAATAATCGCCTCAGGCTCATGTCTTGAGGAAGCGGCAGGCCCCGAAGCACCCGTCGTAGGCCCCGATGATGTCGATGCCTTTGTCGGTCATGCTCTTGAGATTATCGACAATCATGACTGCCGTTGCCGCCTCGTCGAAGCTGGCCGGAAGCATATCGCCCGCTTCTCGCGGCAGAATTTTGCCGATGGTCTGCGTGAAAGCTATCGCCTCGCACTGGCTTCGTACGCTGCTGAACATTAGTAAACAATAGACCAATAGATAATGAAAAGATTACTCGTTATAGGCGCCGGCGGATTTATCGGCGGATTCATTGCAGGCCAAGGGCTTGAGCGTGGCTACGACGTGACTGTGGCTGTCAGGGAGTCGACCTCCCGACGTTATCTCACCGACAAGCGGTTGAAATTCCTTGTCCTTGACTATGGCGATGTCGAGGCCATTGTCCGGGCCATGCGCGAGGCGCTCCCCGAAGGCGAGCGCTGGGACTGCGTTATCCATAATCTCGGTGCCACAAAATGCGCCGACTTCCGCGATTTCGACACTATCAACTACCGCTACCTCGTCAATATCGTCGAGGCTCTCAAAGCCGCAGGCAAAGAGCCCGAAAGATTTCTTTTCATGAGCTCGCTCAGCGCTATGGGACCGGTCGATGAAAAGACCTACCGCCCCATAACGAATGCCGACACCCCACATCCCAACACCCGCTACGGCCTCTCTAAAATGAAAGCCGAGGACTATCTGCGCTACCGTTCCGGGCTGCGCTACATCATCTTCCGCGCCACCGGTGTCTATGGTCCCCGCGAGAAAGATTACCTAATGATGATAAAGAGCATCGACGGACATATCGATGTCGGCATGGGCTACCGCAAGCAGATGCTCACGTTCATCTACGTCGACGACCTCGTCGGTGCGATGTTCGATGCCCTTGCCGCAGGAGTCGCCGATAAGACCTACATCATATCAGAGCCTAAAGCCTATACCCAGAAAGAATTCCGCTCCATGGTTTCCGAAGCGCTGGGTGGCCGGTGGGTACTCCCGCTCAAGCTCCCCATGTGGGTGGTGCTGGCTGTCTCCACAGTGGCCGAGAAGTTCGCGGCCTTGCGCGGAAAAGCATCGACGCTCAATCGCGACAAATACAAAATCATGAAACAGCGCAACTGGAACTGCGACGTCAGCGAAGCGCAGGCCGATTTCGGATTTCATGCCGATTTCCCGCTCGAGCGCGGTGTCCGTGCCACTGTCGACGCATATCTTGCCGCAAAGGCTGCTGATAAAGGTAAATAAAAGGCTGATAAAGAAAATAATATGAAACAGCCCCGAAGAGTTCCGGCCTGGATTGTGTCCGTGATAATAATTGCAGCGCTACCCGTGCTTGCTTTTCCCGCAATGCTGTCGGTATCGTCTGCGGTCGCCGGTGCCGACAGATACTATCTGTGGCTCTATCCCGCCTATGTGGTGGCATCGGCCCTCCTTGCCTGGCAATGCTACGGACGTCGCACCGAGATGACTTGGATTATAATCGTATTGATGTTGCTTACTCACGTGGCCATGTGGGCGCTGGCAAGAGCCGTTTGACTGTCACTTTGCTTAAATTGATTGATAAGACCTTATAATAGCGGTGTGTTTTTTGTAAAATTTAACAAAACACACCGCTATTTATTCATAAATTTTGTAAATAATCTGCTGCATAACTGAAAATAAATTTCTATTTTTGCGAGCTGTTGCATTGGTGCATATGCAAGTCAGTTTAAGTGCATACAATAAATTTCTATCTTGATTAGGACATTTCGACTTTGACATTTCTGGTTGCCGGCAACTGATGAATGCAATGGTATATGAGATGATAAATGGGTTGTCTCATGACTTTTAAATAAAAGAAAAAAACGGTTGATTTTCAGCCTGTCGTCATAATCGCGCGCTGTCCGGAGTCATATCCGGCCGGTGTACGCGGTTGGCGGATTGATTGACAGGCGGCTGATTGACCTTTTAGATAGGGTAATAAAGTGTGATAGGCGGCACGGTGGCCACTGTCGACAGTACCCACCGTGTCAATTATGCGCGGGCAATCATGACAACATGATTGCCCGCGTTTTTTGTCTATAAAGTTGTTTTTGTTTATAAAGTTTCGTTATGCACAACCATCGATTATTCGTAACAAACTACTACTATGCGAAGCCTACTGATAATCAACTGTGTAGTAGTCGCGGTTTCTTAGCAGAGCAAAGCGCCAAAAGCCATAATCAACCGCGGAAAGTTTAGTTCTGCAACACCCTCACCACGCCCCATAAGTAAACAGCATCGGGGCGACGTCAGAGAGCCGGGAGGCTCGGGGGTCTACTATTAACCCCGGTTCGGAGACCGCGGAGCGGGCTCAGACCGGGGTAACCGGTAGCAATCATCTCCTGAGCCCGGGAAGGGCGGTGTGTGGTAACCAGCTTGTTTACAACCACAAACCGTCCCTCCCGGGCTTATTGGGCGAGTGGGTTTATGGCCGGAGTCTGCGCCCGCTCCGCGGTCTCCGAACCCCGGTTAATAATAGCCCCCCGAGCCTCCCGGCTCTCTGATGTCACATCCTTAACTGAACGGCATTGCATAGCGTCCCAACACACTCATGTGTGAGATGCCCCGTCTACTTATGACCCTGCAACATCCCCTCATACACATCCCTGTTACCGATAATATCAAGAGCTTCCTTGTAGATCGGATTGAGCAGCGGATTGACAATTCGGAAATATGTTGACGTGTCGAAAAGGTCGCGCCCGATAATACCCTTGATTATGGCAGCAATCAGCGGGCGGCTCCGTTCAAGTTCTTCGTCATTGACCGGGACACCGTCCTTTTCTCCTTGATTCACAAACGCCTGCATGATGTCATCGCTGACATTGAAAAGCGTGACGAATTTTTCCTCATTGTCATATTTTTTGACAAGCTCTTTGCGGTTGTCGTTGGTGTATCCGAGGCAGAACGTGTTGAACACCCCCTTGGCCATAAGGTCGCGGTAGTAAGGCGTATAGAGCGTGGTGTCGATGGCTACGAATCTGTCGGGCATGATGCCTCCCCCGCCATATACCGTGCGGTGGCGTTTCAGCGTAGTGTATTTCAGCGAGTCGGGAAACGAGATGCTGTCGGCGCTGTAAAATTCGCCGTTGTCATACCGTGCCTTGATGTCGGCGGCATAGTCTTCCGCCTTCCCCGGCTCATAAGGTTTCTGTATCACTCGGCCCGAGGGCGTGTGGTATCGTGCCACCGTCAGACGTATCATCGAACCGTCGGGAAACGGGAACGGCCTCTGCACGAGCCCCTTGCCGAATGTACGGCGTCCCACTACTACGGCGCGGTCATGGTCCTGCAGCGCTCCTGACAGGATTTCCGAGGCCGACGCGCTGTATTGGTTGACCATCACTGTTAAAGGCATGTCGGCATAGCGCCCCTTGCTGCGGGTGATATAGGGCGATGTCCCGAGCTTGGGCGACTCCGTATAGGTCACCAGGCAATCCTTGTCGAGAAACAGTTCGGCTATCTGTACCGCAGTGCCGAGTATTCCGCCTCCGTTGTCCTCAAGGTCGAAAATCAGGTTTTTCATCCCCTGCTTTTCAAGTTTTTTGAGTGCGGCAGCCACCTCGTCAAAAGAGTTTTCGGCGAAGCGCGACAGGCGTATGTAGCCTATGCCGGGAGCGGCCATGTAGGCGGCATCAACCGAGTTTACCGGAATATCGTCACGTGTGATGCGGAATACAATCGGCTCCTCGACATTGCGCCGGGCCACCTTGACATCAACGCGCGTGCCTTTCGGGCCGCGCAGTGCTTTCATTATCTCTGACCGCGGACGTTTCACTCCCGATATGACTGTCGTGTCGGCACTCAGTATTTTATCTCCGGGAAGAAGCCCTACCTTCTCCGACGGGCCTCCAGATGTGGTCTGTATCACTATCAGGGTGTCGTTGAGCATGTTGAACTGTATGCCGATGCCCGAGAAGTTCCCCTCGAGCGGCGTTACAAGCTCCTTGGTCTCTTCCGGATTGGAATACAGTGAGTGTGGATCGAGTGTCTTGAGCATCGCCACAATCGCCTCCTCGGCGAGTTTGTCGTTGTCGACACTGTCGAGATAGAATGTTTCGATAATGCGGTTGGTATATCCGATTTTGTCAAAACCTTTTATCGGCTCGTTTTTGGCCGCCCCGACGCAGATGCAAAGCATCAGCGCCGGCAGCAAAAGAAAGTATCTTACGTATTTCATATGATGGCTGTAATGAATTTCACCGCGTTGGGGTTGGGATGTTCCGCTTCTATTGTAATGCGCGCAGGAGGCAAATGGTTCACCGCCCGCAGCGCCTGCATCATCCGCCACGCCTGCATCAGTTGAACACCACGGTTTTGTTGCCGTATGGCAGTATCTTGTGCTGCAGGTGTTTCTCCACGGCACGTGCCAGCACTATCTTCTCAAGGTCGCGTCCTTTCTTGACAAGGTCGTCGACCGTGTCTTTGTGGGTGATGCGCACTATATCCTGCTCAATGATGGGGCCGGCATCAAGGTCGGCGGTCACATAGTGGCTTGTGGCTCCGATAAGCTTCACACCGCGCTGGTGGGCGGCATGATAGGGCTTCGACCCGATGAACGCGGGCAGGAACGAATGGTGTATGTTGATCACACGGTTGGGATAGCGGCGTGTGAAATCGTCCGACAGCACCTGCATGTAGCGTGCAAGCACCACGAAGTCTATGTTATAGTGTTCGAGCAGTGCGAATTGCTGGGCTTCGGCCTGGGGCTTGTTCTCGCGGCTGACGGGAATTACCTCATACGGTATGCCGAACTGGTCGGCTACATATTTCAGGTCGGGATGATTGCTGACTATCACCGGTATTTCCACATTCCACTCTTTCCACTCTCCGGCCCGGTAGCGTGCCAAAAGGTCGTAGATGCAGTGCGACATCTTTGACACGAATATTGCCATGCGCTGAGGCGTGCCGGTAAAGTAAAGATTGTATGTCACCTCAAATCTCTGTGCATACAGTGTGTCGAAATAGTCGCGGATTTTGTCGGCGGGGATGGCAAATCCTTCAAGGTCCCACTGCACGCGCATGTAGAACACCGAGTTGACTCTGTCGACATACTGGTCGAGGTACAGGATATTGCCGCCGTTGGCGTTGATGAACTCGGTGAGTATGGCGATGATGCCGGGGCGGTCGGGGCAGTGCATCAGCAGCACTGCCGTCTTTTCTCCGGTCGATGCAGCTTGTTCCGGTGCGTCTGTCTTTTTCATTTCTCTTATGTTTTTTTGTACCTTATTGGAATTGAATTCATTAATTGTCGGGCGGCGGTGATGGCATAAACCCGCTGACGTCGTGCCCGTAGCGTTGAAGCTCACGTACTGCCGACGACGATACTGCCGAGAGTTCCGGAAGAGTGAGCAGCAGCACTGTCTCTATACCCGAGATGCGGCGGTTGATGTCGGCCAGCGACCGTTCATACTCCATGTCGATGCTGTTGCGTATGCCGCGGAGCAGGAATTTGCACCCGTGCCGGCGCGCGGCGTCGATGGTCAGCCCGGTATAATACGTCACCTCGACTCGCTCATTGCCTTCGTATAGCTGGCGTATCGGCTCGAGGCGGCTTATGATTTCCTCTTCGCCCACCTCCTTTGTCGCGCTGATGCCGACGGCTATGACTATTGAGTCAAACAGTTCCAGTCCGCGATCCACCAGCGACTGGTGCCCGATGGTAAACGGGTTGAACGACCCCGGAAACATGGCCCGGCGTGTCGGTGCGGCATTCTTTATGTCCGTTTTATCTGTGTGCATCCCTCGTGAAGCATGTCTGTGTCATGAAATATCCTCGTCATCCTCAACTACGAGGTTGTCGATGATGAATGTCTGTCGCTCGGATGTGTTCTTGCCCATGTAAAATTCAAGAAGCTCGGCCACACCGTCCTCTTTGCGCAGTGTCACGCGGTCGAGGCGTATGTCCGGACCGATAAAGTCGCGGAACTCTTCGGGCGATATCTCGCCAAGACCTTTGAATCGGGTTATTTCGGCCTTGCTGCCAAGCTTGTCGATTGCCGCGATGCGCTCTTCGTCACTGTAGCAGTAATAGGTTTCCTCTTTCCCCTTGTCGCTTTTCCCTTTCCCTTTGTTGCGGCGTGCGGTGTCGCGGTTGCGCACGCGGAAAAGCGGCGTCTGAAGCACATACACGTGCCCCTTTTTGACAAGGTCGGGGAAGAACTGCAAAAAGAATGTCAGCATCAGAAGGCGTATGTGCATGCCGTCGACATCGGCATCCGTGGCGATGATTACCTTGTTGTAGCGCAGTCCGTCTATTCCCTCCTCTATGTTTAGGGCTGCCTGGAGCAGATTGAACTCTTCGTTCTCGTAGACTACTTTCTGGGTAAGTCCGTATGAATTGAGGGGTTTGCCTCGGAGCGAGAACACTGCCTGCGTCTCCACGTTGCGTATCTTGGTGATGGAGCCGGCTGCAGAGTCACCCTCGGTGATGAAGATCGACGAGGCGGCTTTCTTCTCCTCGTCCCCCTTGACGTCGTTGAGGTGGATGCGGCAGTCGAGCAGCTTGCGGTTGTGCAGGTTCACTTTCTTGGCGCGTTCGCGGGCGAGTTTCGTCACTCCCGCCATTGCCTTGCGTTCGCGTTCGCTCTCCTGCACCTTCTTGAGTATGATTTCTGCCGTCTCCAGATTCTTGTGGAGGTAGTTGTCAAGCTCTTTTTTGACGAAGTCGCTTATGAATTTAGCCACTGTCGGACCGTCGGGACCCATGTCGCGCGACCCGAGCTTCGTTTTGGTCTGCGATTCAAAAACAGGCTCCTCCACCTTGATGGCGATGGCCGCAATCATGCCGTTGCGTATGTCGGAATACTCGAAGTTGCGTCCGAAATAATCCTTGAGCGTACGCGACACCGACTCCTTGAATGCTGCCAGGTGCGTGCCTCCCTGGGTGGTATGCTGTCCGTTGACAAACGAGTAGTATTCCTCTCCGTACTGGTTGGCATGCGTGAGCGCTATCTCTATGTCCTCCCCCTTGAGGTGGATGATAGGGTAGAGGGGTTCTTTTGTCATGTTCTCGCGCAGGAGGTCGAGAAGTCCGTTGCGCGAGTGGTAGCGTTTGCCGTTGTATATGATTGAAAGTCCAGTGTTGAGGAACGTATAGTTCTTGAACAGCGGCACAATGTATTCCTCGCGGTAGACGTAGCCGCGGAATATCGTGCTGTCGGGGGTGAAGTTGACATAGGTGCCGTTAGGCTCGTCGGTGGCGAATGGCTCCTCTTCCGAAATCAGTTTCCCCTCGCAGAATACTGCCTGACGGGCCTGCCCGTCGCGCACGCTCCTGATGATGAAATCCGACGAAAGCGCGTTGACTGCCTTTATGCCGACGCCGTTCAGTCCCACCGACTTCTTGAAGGCCTTGGAGTCATACTTGCCTCCGGTATTCATCTTCGACGCTACCTCGATGAGTTTTCCAAGAGGTATGCCTCGGCCGTAGTCGCGCACCGAGACTGTCGTCTCGGTCACATCCACTGTGATCTGACGGCCGTACCCCATCATGTACTCGTCAATGGAGTTGTCGAGCACCTCTTTCAGCAGCACATAGATGCCGTCGTCAAAGTTCGAGCCGTCGCCGAGTTTGCCTATGTACATGCCCGGACGACGACGTATATGCTCCCTCCAGTCAAGGGTCACGATATTGTCCTCGGTATATGCCACCTCCTCGCGGGCATTGGCATTCTGTTCGTTCTCTGCGAAATCGCTGCTGAATATGTCGTCCTGGCTCATATTAAGAAAATCATCAGTTTTTGTGGTGTTGTAAAACCGTCATCATTGTTGCGGCGGTTAACGACAGCTATAATGCAAAGATACGAAATTTTTTGATATAGGATTGCGCGAAAAAGTTACATTTGATGAAATCGGAATTAAAAAAATAACAATATCGTTGCACTTCAATGAAAATTGTTTAAATTAGCTGAATATTTCTCTGAAAATAACTTTTAAAGTTTATGAAAATTCTGTACGTCACGCATAAATTGTTCTACCCGGTGGCCGGAGGCGACTGCATTCGCATGTCGCAGATGCTCGAAGGGCTTCTGCATCTGGGTGAAGTCGATGTGATGTATATAGCCCATCCCGGTGAAGGCGGCTCTTTGAGGAGGGGTAACCCGGCTGTCGCTTCGGAATGGTCGCTCGAAGTCGGCCGACCGAGACGTCTCGCACGGGCTTTGTCCACGCTTTTCAACCGACGTCCGCTCCTTGTCAATCTTTACCGCTACAATTCGTTTCGCCGGCGTCTGTTGAGCGTGGCGCACGGCTACGACCGTGTAGTTCTCGGCAGCCTGGGAGTCGCCCACTACTGTGTCGACTTGAAAAAGGCCGGAGTGGATGTGTATCTCGACCTTACCGACTCGGCTGCCATGAATCTTGACAATGAGGTCAATATGTCGTCGGGCATCAGGCGTATATGGCATAAAATCAATGCCGCCCGCATGCGCCGTCTCGAGATCCGCTGGCGCGATGTCTGTCGTGCCACGGCGTTCATTTCCGATGTCGATCGCGGTTATCTCGCTGGCGGTCAGGGGCGTCAGGTCATGGTCGGCAATAAAGTCGATTTGTGCGACAAAAGTCTGATATGTCAGCATGACTCCTACACCGAATTGCTTTTTGTGGGAAGAATGGACTATGCTCCCAATATTCTCGCTGTCAAAAGATTTGTCAAAAATGTATTGCCCCGGATTACTGCCTCGCGGAGCGATGTCGTGTTCAGGATAGTGGGTGCGTCGCCGGGCGAGGAGATAAAGCGGCTTGCTGTCGGCAATAGAAATGTTGTTGTCGAGGGATTTGTCGACAGTCTTGACAGCTATTATGCCTCGGCTTCAGTCGTTGTGGCGCCCATGTTTTCCGGCTCCGGCATTCAGAACAAAATCCTGCAGGCTATGGCTGCCGGATGCTGCGTAGTCACCACGCCCATTGGAGCCGAAGGGCTTGACATGGATAGCGGAGCCTTCGCCTTGGCACGCAACGACAGCGAACTGGCAACCGTCTGTCTCAGACTCCTTGCCGACCCTCTGTTGCGTTGCGTTTACGGACTCACTGCCCGCGAATATGTCGCCTCGCATTTCAGTTCTGATGCAATGGCCTCGCAAATCAGCGATTTCCTTTCGGCAGGCATTCCTACGGCTTGACAGCCCGTCTGTCATATATGAGCTTACAAAACGACCACCGCGTAATGGCTTACGTATGTGCCCCTTACGCGGTGGTCGTTTTTATGATTGTCAGCTGGCTTTTCTGCCCGCCGGTTGTTCGGATGCTATTATTCTTCTACAGATATTTTGCTACAATGGCATCGAGTCTGGAGATATCCTCCACGCGTTCGATATGCTCGCCCGAGCCGTCAATCACGAACGTTGTCGGCAGCGATGTGACGTTATATCTGAGCAGCTGCTCGGCATCGCGGCTTGAACAGTACACTGCTGTCCAGGGTATGTTTTCCGCGGCCATGCGCCAGCGGTATTCCTCGGGGTCGCACCCTACCTGATAGATATTCAGCCCCTTGTCCTTGTATTTTTTGTATGTCTCACCGAGGGCAAGCTGGAATGCGGGTGACTCGTCGGCAGTGTAGGCGGTGAAGTTAAGCACCAGCACTTTCGACTTTCCCCACAGCTCCGACAGGCTTTGCTCTGTCTGGTTGAAATCCTTCAGAGCTATTTCCGGAAAATAAATTTCAAGAGCGTTTATCGGTGTGCCGGGAGTATAGGCGCGGCGGTTCGAAATCGCAAGATTTTCAAGCAGTTTGGTGCGGGGGTCATCGGGCTTGGCATTGATATATGCGTTGGCTACGGCCGATATGATGCCGCGGTCAAACCCTATGGCCGGATTGTAGAGGTGCTCTGAGCCTATGGTCTTGTTTATAAGATAGTAGGCTGAAATTCCCGACCAGTCGTGCTGCACGAGTTCCGCGAGCCGGCGTTTGAGGGCTGCGTCGTTGACTACCTCTTTGGCCGATGAGCCTTCGAGAGCTTCCGCTATGCTTGTATTGATTTTCTGCATTGTCTCGGCCGATGATGAGCCTGAGATGCTGCTTTTCCTGTCCATGTCGGCATAGTCGGCGCTGACGGTGACTGTCTCGGTGCTGTCGATTGGGAAGTAGACTGAGCGGGAGTCTACCGTCAGTCGGTAGATGTCGGGATAAGCCGAGCGTTTTACTCCGAACTCGATGCTGCCGCTGTTGTCTATCTTTGCGGAGTCGATGATGTGCCAGCGGCCGTTGTCGCTCACTTCGAGCAATGCGGTCTTCCCGTCAGCTCCTTTTACAGTGGCCTTTACGTGCCATTTGTCGTTCGACGAGCATGACGTCACTACAGCGGCCACGCAGCACAACAGCATTGTGATGCACAGTGATATATTACGCTTCATAGTGTGCGGTATTGGTGTTGGATTCCTGTTTATTATGCTTCTTTGGCGTACTCGGCGGCGATGGCGTCGGCTATCGCTTTCATTTCCGTGTCCGGAAGTGTGCTCTTTTTGGTGAAGTCGAGGTCCCCCTCTTTGCTCATGGGCACAAGGTGGATGTGTGCGTGGGGCACTTCAAGCCCGATTACTGCCACGCCCACTTTGCGGCACGGGACAGCGGCGCGCAGAGCTTTCGCCACTTTCTTTGCAAAAAGCTGAAGTCCTGCATATTCGTCATCTTCGATGTCGAATATGTAGTCGGTTTCTTTCTTGGGTATCACGAGCACATGCCCCGGCTGCACGGGGTTGATGTCAAGAAACGCGAAGTAGCGGTCGGTCTCGGCCACTTTGTACGACGGTATTTCGCCGGCGGCTATGCGTGAGAACAGTGTTGCCATTGTATTTGAGGTGTTTATGGAAGTGAGTCGTTTGGAGAGTGTTTGGATTCCTTTTATTGTTGATACGGTTTAAATTCAAACACGCTCTTAGAAGCTGATTTCAACAATCTCGAATTTCATAAGTCCCGAGGGAACCTTGATTTCCACGATGTCGCCGAGCTTGTGGCCAAGAAGTCCCTGTGCCACGGGCGTGGAAGTGGCTATTTTCTTCTCTTTCATGTTCGCTTCGCTGTCGGCTACGATTGTGTATTCCACGGTCATGCCGTTGGTGAGGTTTTTGATTTTGACCTTGTTCATGATCTGCACCTCTTCGGTGTTGAGCTTGCTCTCGTCGATGATGCGTGCGTTGGCTACGAGGTCTTTGAGTTTTGCTATCTGCATCTCGAGCATGCCCTGAGCCTCTTTGGCTGCGTCATACTCTGCGTTTTCCGATAGGTCGCCTTTGTCGCGGGCTTCCGCGATGGCTCGTGATATTTCAGGGCGTTTTACTGATTCGAGGTATGCTATTTCCTCCATTTTTTTCTTATACCCTTCTTTGGTCATGAATGTGATTGCCATAATATGATGTTGAATTTTTATGGGTTATTCTTCAGGTTATTAAAAAGTCGTTTTTTAAATTTGTATTTTGACTTGCGACGGCCGTAACCGCCTGTATCGCCTATGTTTCCATGCTTCGCTGTCGGCAAAAAATAATAGCATCTCAACCGGCCGCAGGCGGTATGAGATACTTGAATACGGAACAGTGAAATAGTGAAAATTGAGAGCGTGGCATCTTGATGGCGTCACGCTCCCGTTGTCGATTACATCGCAAAGATAATATATCTTTTTAATAAGTCAAAATTTATTGCCTTAAATTTCCTCGCTGCCTCTACACGTACATCGCCTCGATTTCGCGCGAATAGCGGCGGTTGATGATGGGGCGGCGTATCTTCAGGGTGTTGGTCAGCTCGCCCGACTCCATTGTGAAGGCATTGGGCAGCAGGGTGAATTTCTTGATTTTTTCAAATCCGGCAAAGCCGTTCTGCAACTTCTCGATGCGCTCCTCGATCATGCGGCGTATGTCGGCGTTCTTCACCAGCTCTTCTACCGACCTGTAGGCTATTTTCTTGCGCTGCGCATACTCCTTGAGAGCTTCGAAGGCGGGTATGATGATGGCGGTGACATATTTGCGCTTGTCGCCGATTACTGCCACCTGGTCTATGTATTTGTCTTCGCCCAGACGGCTCTCGATGGCCTGCGGGGCTATGTATTTGCCGTTTGAGGTCTTGAACAGGTCCTTTATTCTGTCGGTCAGCACTATGGCTCCGTCTTCGTTGATATATCCGGCATCACCGGTGCGGAACCATCCGTCGGCGGTGAAGGCTTCGGCTGTCGCTTCGGGCTTGTTGTGGTAGCCGCGCATCACCGTCGGTGCCTTGACGAGTATTTCGTTTTCGTCGCCGATGCGCACCTCTATGCCGGGAAGCACTGTGCCTATGGTGCCTATCTCGTAGCCTGTCTCGGGGAAGCAGCTGACAGTGGCGGTGGTCTCCGAAAGACCGTAGCCTATAAGTATATTGATGCCGCAGGCATGCAGAAACTCTGTGATATTGGCCGACAGCGGCGCTCCGGCAGTGGGGAATATGTTGCCGTTCTCAACGCCGATTACTTTTTGCAATGGCTTGAATACCTGAGCGTTGAAAAATTTATACTGCATCTCGGTCCACCAGGGGGCTTTCTCTCCCATGCGGGCGTATTGGAGGTTGCGGCGGCGTCCGACCTTTATGGCTCGGTTGAATATCCACTTTTTGAAACCTTTGGTGGTGGAGAGCTTTTCGTCGATTGCCGTGTAGACCTTTTCCCAGAAACGTGGCACGCTGCACATGCAGGTCGGGCGCACTTCCTTGATGGCGCGCTGGATGATGTGCGGGTCGGGGTTGATGTTGACCACCATGCCGGAGTAGAGGCAGAAGTAGGTCCATGCCTTTTCGAAGATGTGGCTCAGCGGCAGGAAGCATAGCGATGTGTCGCTGTCCGACAGCATTGTCAGTCGTTCTTCGTGTATCGCGATGGCTGCATCGAATGCGCTGTGGGGGAGGATGGCTCCTTTGGGTTCGCCGGTGGTCCCCGAAGTGTAGATCAGTGTGGCTACATCGTCGGGCGTGGCGGCAGCGGTGCGTCGTGCCACTTCGTCGCGGCACAGCTGCGACGCATGGCGTCCGAGGTCGAGGAGCTGGGCGTAGGTCAGGGTAGTGGTGTCCTCCTGGTCTTTTATGACGTTGTCTACGGTGACTATCTGTCGCAGTTGCGGATATGACTCTGCCACTTTGCGGGCTATGTCATATTGCGCCTGGTCGCCTGCGAGCAGCAGCTGTATCGATGCGTCGCGTACTATATATTCCACCTG
Source organism: uncultured Muribaculaceae bacterium (assembly GCA_947174635.1). Lineage (GTDB taxonomy): Bacteria > Bacteroidota > Bacteroidia > Bacteroidales > Muribaculaceae > JAGBWK01. Next base: position 28,109 of record CAMWJS010000008.1, on the reverse strand, counting down.
TTCCTTGCTGCTCGTGGAGTAAATCGACACCGGTATGGCGCGGTTGGCGTAGGCCGCCAGGTCTGTCTCTATGATTTCGGCACGGTTGTTTGAAAATATGCCGATATGTTCCTGTTCGCTTATGCCGAGTGTCTCGAGTGCGCAGGCTAAGTCATTGACGTGGCTGTGCAGTGTATGCCATGTCGTGGGGAGCCAGGTGTGGTCGGCGACTCTTTGGGTCAGTGCCGTGCGGTCGCCATATTTGTCATTCCCTCGTGAAGTAAGGGAAGTAAGTATGTTGGTCATATTGAATTTTCAAATCAATTTGTCGGCAAATTTAATTACATTATTCTATTTATTAACGGATATTCATGCAATTTTGATGAGCGATTAACATTCGTTAGCACTTTTTGGCGGGTGCTGCATCTAAAATTGCACACTTCTATATGCTGATGTGCAATATGTTGGCCTGTAGTGCCGACCGTGTGTTTTGAATTTTTATTTATATCTTTGCGGAGAAATGTAAATTTATTGAATATGATAGATGAGATATATTATAAGGTCGTCGACCTTCTGAAAAAAATGATTTCAACTCCGTCGGTGTCGCGCGATGAGGCGGAAGTGGCGGAAGTCGTGGAGCGGTTTCTTGAAAATGAAGGGTTGGAGGTTGAGCGCTTCGGTAATAATCTGTATGTCGCTCCGGTTGTTTCTGATCCATCATTGCCGACGTTGCTTCTCAATTCGCATATCGACACAGTTCGTCCTGTGGAGGGTTGGGTGCGCGACCCGTTTGCCCCTGTAGAGGAGGATGGCTGCCTTTACGGTCTCGGCAGCAATGATGCCGGAGCTTCTGTTGTATCGCTCATTGCGGCTTTCATTCTCCTGTCGCAGCATCCGCAGCCCTACAACCTCGCTCTGCTTCTTTCCTGCGAGGAGGAGGTCAGCGGCAAGGGAGGCATATCGTCAGTGATAGATAAAATCGGTAAAATTGATTTCGCTGTTGTGGGCGAACCTACCGGGATGCGTCCGGCCATAGCTGAAAAAGGGCTGATGGTGCTTGACGGCGAGGTGTACGGTGAGGCGGGTCACGCCGCCCGCAACGAAGGCGTCAATGCTATATACAGGGCGATGGATGTTGTCGACGCCTTGCGCAATCTCCGCTTTGAAAAGGAATCCCCGATGCTCGGCCCGGTCAAAATATCCGTTACCCAGATTAATGCCGGAACCCAGCACAATGTCGTGCCTGACCTCTGTTCGCTCGTTGTCGATGTGCGTACCACCGATGCCTATGACAATCTCGAAACGCTCGAACTGATACGCGCCGCAGTGCCGCAATGCAAGCTGACACCACGCTCCACCCGCCTCAATCCGTCGGGCGTATCCGTCGACCATCCGCTCGTTGGCCGTGCGCGGATGCTTGGCCTCGAACCGTTCGGCTCGCCAACGCTCTCCGACCAGGCGCTGATGCCCTGGCCGTCGCTCAAGATGGGACCCGGCGACTCCGCCCGCTCTCATACCGCCGACGAATACATCCTCCTCGACGAAATCCGCCAAGCCATAGAATACTATGTCCGTCTCCTCGACGGATTAAAATTATGATTTACTATCATTTGCTATCAATTTGCCAAGTATTATTATAACTTGCGAGATTATAGAAAAACTCCGCTTTCGGCATGTGCCGCAAAGCGGAGTTTTTTATAGCTTTCGTTTGTGCTGTCAGGAGCGGATCAGTCAATGGCGTCGATAGCTTCGTAGAAATTTTTCTCGGCGTCATGTAATTTCTTGAGCTCGTTTGCGCTGGGCTCGTAGTCTTTGCTGATACCGTGTTCTTCGCAGTATTTCTCTATTTTTTCGTAAAGTTGGTCTTCGATGGCTGTCGCTTCGCTTTGTGTGGTTGCTTTCTTGGCCTGCTCGGTAGCTTCCTCATACATTTTGACTACCGCGTCTGCCGGACTGTTGCCTCCGCAAGAGGGGAGTGAGATTGCGGCGGCTGCGAAGATGGCAACGGCAGCGAGCATGAATTTCTTTTTCATAAAAATCCGATTGGTTTAGTTTGTTGGTTGATTGTATGTGTTTATAATTGTTGTTTGCAAATATAGTATATAAAGAATGTGTGATTTTGTCCGGCGTAGTTAAAAAGATATAAAATATATGGTATTTTATTGGAAATAATGTTAAAAGGTGGCTCTGTGGTTATTCTTTGTCAGGTTGCCGGTTTGTTTGCCGTTGCTGTAAGCATGGGTTTGAAAGGCGGCGGATGATGACTGAAAAAGTCGATGAAATGTTGTGTGAAGTCGGTGTAAAATAAATAGTTAAATTATTTGGTAATTAGAAAATTAAGTTGTAATTTTGTGCCGTTATTCGTGTGCATGCGTGCCGACATGAGGTCAACTATTTGATAGTCAGGCTGATTGTTGTGTGCTGTATGTGTGAATATTAAGATGTGAATTTAAAACAACAAGTATAATTAACGAAAACTGTAAACTAAAAGAACTAAGATGCCTACTATTCAGCAATTAGTAAGAAAAGGACGTGTTTCGTTGGAAGACAAGAGCAAGAGCCCCGCGCTCGACTCATGCCCCCAGCGTCGCGGCGTCTGCGTGCGTGTCTACACCACAACCCCCAAAAAGCCTAACTCGGCAATGCGCAAGGTGGCTCGTGTCCGCCTCACCAACGGTAAGGAAGTCAACTCTTATATCCCCGGTGAAGGTCACAACCTCCAGGAGCACTCAATCGTGTTGGTTCGCGGCGGTCGTGTGAAAGACCTCCCCGGTGTGCGTTATCACATCGTACGCGGTACGCTCGACACATCAGGCGTGAAAGACCGCACTCAGCGTCGTTCGAAATACGGAGCGAAGCGTCCCAAAGCCGGTGCTGCCAAGAAGTAATCATTTCTCTTCGTGAGAAGTGGTGAAGCCACTTATTGCACCCGAGATTTTTTAAAACAAAAAGTTTTTTAAACCTCGTTTTTGAAGTTGAAGCTGCCAACGGTTGAGTAAGCCAAGCATCAGAGGATGCCGCTGAAGAAGACACCAGCCAAGCAACAAAAACAAAGATTAAAACAAAATGAGAAAAGCTAAACCTAAGAAAAGGGTCGTGTTGCCCGATCCCGTCTTCCATGACGTCAAAGTGTCGAAATTCGTTAACCACTTGATGTACGACGGTAAAAAGAACACTTCTTACACTATCTTCTACTCGGCTCTCGAGACTGTGAAGTCGAAATTGCCCAATGAGGAAAAATCAGCTCTCGAAATCTGGAAAAAAGCTCTCGAGAACATCACTCCCCAGGTAGAGGTGAAATCACGCCGTGTGGGCGGTGCCACTTTCCAGGTGCCTACCGAAATCCGCCCCGACCGTAAAGAGTCTATCTCAATGAAAAACTTGATTCTCTATGCCCGCAAACGTGGCGGCAAGACGATGGCCGACAAGCTCGCTGCCGAAATCGTTGACGCTTTCAATGAGCAGGGTGGTGCATTCAAGCGTAAAGAAGACATGCACAAGATGGCTGAGGCCAACCGTGCGTTCGCTCACTTCCGCTTCTAATTTTTTCATTGAACTCTTAATACATTTCAAACAATGGCAAAATCAGACGAACAACTTAAATATACGCGCAATATCGGTATCATGGCTCACATCGATGCCGGTAAGACCACCACTTCGGAGCGTATCCTTTTCTATACCGGTCTTACTCACAAAATCGGTGAGGTGCACGATGGTGCCGCTACCATGGACTGGATGGAGCAGGAGCAGGAGCGCGGTATAACAATCACCTCGGCCGCTACTACCACTTTCTGGAAATATAACGACGAGAAATTCAAAATCAACCTTATTGACACTCCGGGACACGTTGACTTCACTGTAGAGGTTGAGCGTTCGCTCCGTATCCTTGACGGTGCTGTCGCTACTTTCTGCGCTGTAGGCGGTGTTGAACCCCAGTCAGAGACAGTATGGCGTCAGGCCGACAAATACAACGTACCCCGTATCGGTTATGTCAACAAGATGGACCGCTCGGGTGCCAACTTCTTTGAAGTGGTACGTCAGCTCAAGGATGTGCTCGGCGCAAATCCCTGTCCCATCCAGATACCTATCGGTGCGGAAGAGACTTTCAAGGGTGTCGTTGACCTTATCCAGATGAAAGCCATCTTCTGGCACGACGAGACTATGGGTGCTGACTACTCAGTAGAGGAAATCCCCGCCAACCTCGTTGAGGAAGCAGAAGAGTACCGCGACAAGATGCTTGAGAAAATCGCCGAATATGACGATGATCTCATGGCAAAATATTTCGATGACCCCTCTACCATCACCATCGAGGAAATCAAGCGCGCTCTCCGCAAGGCTACACTTGCAATGGACCTCGTGCCCATGATTTGTGGTTCATCGTTCAAGAACAAAGGTGTTCAGTGTCTTCTCGACGCTGTCTGCGCTTATCTTCCCAACCCCCTCGACGCAGGTGCGGTTGAAGGTCACGCTGTCGGCGATCCCGATCAGAAAGAAACTCGTGAGCCTTCGTCTGACGCACCCATGTGTGCGCTGGCGTTCAAGATCGCTACCGACCCCTATGTAGGCCGTCTCTGCTTCTTCCGCGTATACTCTGGCGACATGGTTGCCGGTTCTTACGTGCTCAACTCGCGTTCAGGCAAGAAAGAACGTATCTCTCGTCTGTTCCAGATGCACTCAAACAAGCAGAATGCAAAAGATATGATCGGCTGCGGCGATATAGGCGCAGGCGTAGGTTTCAAAGATATCCGCACCGGTGACACCCTCTGCTCTGAAGAGGCTCCCATCGTTCTCGAGGCTATGGACTTCCCCGATCCCGTGATCGGTATCGCTGTTGAGCCCAAGACTCAGAAGGACCTTGACAAACTCGGCGTAGGTCTTCAGAAACTTGCTGAGGAAGACCCGACTTTCCGCGTGCAGACCAACGAAGAGACCGGTCAGACCGTCATCTCAGGTATGGGTGAGCTTCACCTCGATATCATTATCGACCGTCTCCGCCGCGAATTCAAGGTTGAATGTAACCAGGGCCGTCCGCAGGTTACCTACAAAGAAGCTATCACTAAGCCTGTAGAACTCCGCGAAGTGTTCAAGAAGCAGACCGGTGGTCGTGGTAAATTCGCTGATATCATCGTTCGCGTCGAGCCCATCGACGAAGGTTTCGACGGAAACCTCCAGTTTGTCGACGAGGTCAAGGGTGGTAACATTCCCAAGGAATTCATCCCCTCGATCCAGAAAGGTTTCACTACAGCAATGAAGAACGGTGTGCTCGCCGGCTTCCCCGTAGAGCAGCTCAAGGTTACCGTTATCGACGGTTCGTTCCACCCGGTTGACTCTGACCAGCTTTCATTCGAGCTTTGCGCCATCCAGGCATTCAAGAAAGCTTCTGAAAAGGCAGGTCCCGTGCTTCTCGAGCCTATCATGAAGATCGAGGTAGTTACTCCGGAAGAGAGCATGGGTGATGTGATCTCTGACCTTAACAAACGTCGCGGTCAGGTAGAAGGTATGGAAAGCTCTCGTTCAGGTGCCCGCGTTGTAAAGGCCAAGGCTCCTCTTGCTGAGATGTTCGGTTATGTGACCGCACTCCGCACCATCACTTCAGGCCGTGCCACTTCTACAATGTCGTTCTCACACTATGCTGAGGTAAGCAACTCGATTGCCAAGAACGTACTCACCGAGTGCCAGGGACGCGTCGACTTATTGAAATAATAAAATAACCAATAAACAATATGAGCCAAAAAATCCGTATTAAACTCAAATCTTACGACCACAATCTCGTCGACAAGTCGGCTGAGAAAATCGTAAAGACAGTGAAGGCTACCGGCGCAGTAATCAGCGGTCCTATACCTCTGCCCACTCACAAGCGTATCTTCACAGTCAACCGCTCGACCTTCGTCAACAAGAAGAGCCGCGAGCAGTTCCAGCTTTCATCATTCAAACGTCTTATCGACATCTACAACTCGACTGCAAAGACAGTCGACGCGCTGATGAAACTCGAACTCCCCTCGGGCGTGGAGGTTGAAATCAAAGTGTAATTTGCATAAGCAGTTTACAATAATATCAAAACAATAGGAATTAACATTATAAATTTAACAGAGAAATGCCAGGATTATTAGGAAAGAAAATCGGAATGACATCCGTTTTCAGTGCCGACGGCAAAAACGTGCCGTGCACTGTTATCGAAGTTGGTCCCTGCGTGGTTACTCAAGTTAAGACTGTAGAGAAGGACGGTTATGATGCTCTCCAGCTCGGTTTCGAGGAAAAGAAAGAGAAGCATACCACCCAGCCCCTTATGGGTCACTTCAAGGCAGCCGGAGTAGCTCCCCAGCGCCACTTGGCCGAGTTCAAAGGTTTTAACGGCGAGTATAAGCTCGGCGACACCATCACTGTAGACCTTTTCACTGACAACGACTTCGTCGATGTAGTGGGTACCTCAAAGGGTAAAGGTTTCCAGGGTGTTGTGAAGCGCCACGGTTTCGGTGGTGTGGGCCAGTCGACCCACGGCCAGCACAACCGTCTGCGTGCTCCCGGTTCAATCGGTGCTTGTTCTTACCCCGCTAAGGTGTTCAAGGGCATGCGCATGGCCGGCCAGATGGGCAACGAACGTGTCACCGTGCAAAACCTTCAGGTAGTGAAAGTGTTGCCCGAACACAACGTTTTGATGATTAAGGGTTCAATTCCCGGAAGTAAAGGTTCAATCGTATTAATTGAGAAATAATGGAACTCGCAATTTACAACATAAAAGGAGAAGACACCGGACGCAAGGCCGTCCTCAATGACGAGGTCTTTGCCATCGACGCAAACGAGCATGCCGTATATCTCGATGTTAAGCAATACCTGGCCAACCAACGTCAAGGCACCCACAAGTCAAAAGAGCGTAGTGAAGTATCGGGTTCAACCCGCAAGCTCCACAAGCAGAAAGGTGGCGGCGGCAGCCGTATCGGTGACATCAACTCACCCGTGCTCGTAGGTGGTGGCCGTGTATTCGGTCCCCGTCCCCGCGACTATCGTTTCAAGCTTAACAAGAAGGTAAAACAGCTCGCCCGCAAATCGGCTCTCACCTTTAAGGCTCAGGACAATCAGATAATTGTAGTTGAAAACTTCACATTTGATGCTCCGAAAACTAAAAATTTCATAAATTTAGCTAAAAATCTTAAAGTCGAGGGCGAAAAAGTGTTGCTGATTTCAGAAAGTGCGGATAAAAACGTATCTTTGTCTGCTCGTAATGTGCCGGGAGCCAACATCATGGTTGCTGCCGACATCAACACTTACGCGATATTAAACAACAAAGCCATTATCCTTACCGAGAGTGGCCTTGATGTCATTAACCAATTTTAAACCAATCGCAGAAAATGGACTTTCAGATTAAACCGATAGTAACTGAAAAAGCTACGGCTACGACCGAGAAGCTTAACAAATACACTTTCCGCGTATCGCCCGATGCCAACAAGTATCAGATCAAGGCGCTTGTTGAAAATCTTTACGGCGTAAAAGTGGTTAGTGTCAACACCATGGTAGTACGTGGCAAGAACAAATCGCGTTACACAAAGAGCGGCCTTCTGCGCGGCAAGACAACGTCTTACAAAAAGGCGATTGTCACTGTAGCCGAAGGCGAAACCATTGACTTTTATAGCAACATTTAAATAGAAAATGGCAGTAAGAAAATTCAAGCCCACTACACCGGGGCAAAGACACAAGGTTATAGGCGTATTTAAAGGTACAATCACTGCTACCACGCCTGAGAAATCTCTTACAGTCGGTAAAAAAAGCACCGGCGGCCGCAATGCCGAAGGTCATCTCACCACCCGTTACCTTGGTGGTGGACACAAACGCAAATACCGCATGATAGACTTTAAGAGAACGAAAGACGGTGTACCCGCCGTAGTGAAGTCAATCGAGTACGATCCCAACAGATCGGCCCGTATTGCACTTCTTTACTACGTTGACGGTGAAAAAACTTATATCATTGCACCCAACGGCTTAGAAGTTGGCGCGACAGTGGTGAGCGGTCCCGATGTTGCTCCCGAGATTGGCAATGCCCTTCCCCTGAGCAAAATCCCCGTGGGTACGCTTATCCACAACATCGAGTTGCGTCCCGGTCAGGGAGCCTTCATGGCTCGTTCGGCCGGCACATTCGCGCAATTGACTTCGCGAGAAGGCGACTACGCTATTATCAAATTACCTTCGGGAGAAACACGTAAAGTGCTTGCCGCATGCAAGGCTACTGTAGGCGTTGTAGGCAACTCGGAGCACTCGCTCGAGCGTTCCGGCAAGGCAGGCCGTTCACGCTGGCTCGGACGCCGTCCGCGCAACCGTGGCGTTGTCATGAACCCTGTTGACCACCCGATGGGTGGTGGTGAAGGCCGCGCTTCTGGTGGACACCCGCGTTCACGCAAGGGTCTTTACGCTAAGGGACTCAAGACACGTGCGCCGAAGAAACATTCTTCGAAGTACATTATTGAAAGAAGAAAAAAGTAATCTGATTAATTAAGCAACTATGAGTCGTTCATTAAAAAAAGGTCCCTTTATCAGTGTCAAGCTGGAAAAGAAAGTAACGGCAATGGAAGAGTCAGGCAAGAAGTCGGTAATCAAGACTTGGAGCCGCGCCTCGATGATTGCTCCCGAATTCGTGGGTCATACTTTCGCAGTGCACAATGGTAATAAATTCATTCCTGTTTACGTCACCGAGAACATGGTGGGTCACAAGCTCGGAGAATTCGCTCCGACACGTACCTTCCGTGGTCACGCCGGCAACAAGAAGAAATAATCGGACCACTCAATAAATAATTTTTGATAACAAAAGAAATTAAATACAATGGGTGTAAGAAAAAGAAATTCAGCCGAAGCAATCAAGGAAGCCCGCAAAAGCCAGGCGTTTGCTAAACTGACCAACGTACCCTCGTCGCCCCGCAAGATGCGTCTTGTAGCCGACCTGGTACGTGGTAAAGAAGTATTCCGCGCGTTGGGTATCCTCAAATTCTCTAATAAGGAAGCTGCAGCCAAGCTCGAAAAACTTCTCCGTTCGGCAATCGCCAACTGGGAGGCTAAAAACGACCGCAAGGCTGAGAACGATGAGCTTTACATCAGCACTATCTTCGTGAACTGTGCTCCGATGCTCAAGCGTCTTCGTACAGCTCCTCAAGGACGCGGTTACCGCATCCGTAAACGTGCTAACCACGTTACATTGTTTGTAGACACGATTGACAATAAAGAAAAAAAGGCATAAGAAATGGGACAGAAAGTAAATCCAATCAGCAATCGCTTGGGTGTCATCCGTGGCTGGGACTCTAACTGGTACGGTGGCAAGAAATACGGAGATACTCTGTTGGAAGATTCAAAGCTCCGCAAGTATCTTAATGTCCGCTTAGCCAAGTCAAGCGTTTCAAAAATCGTCATCGAACGTACCCTTAAACTCATCACTATCACTGTATGCACTTCACGCCCCGGTCTGATCATCGGCAAGGGTGGTTCTGAAGTTGACAAGCTCAAGGAAGAGCTCAAGAAAATCACCGACAAGGATGTTCAGATCAACATCTTCGAAGTGAAACGCCCCGAGCTCGACGCTCAGATCGTGGCAAGCACTATCGCCCGCCAGATCGAAGGCAAGATCGCTTACCGCCGTGCGGTGAAGATGGCCGTGGCATCGACAATGCGTGCCGGTGCAGAGGGTATCAAGGTGCAGGTGTCAGGTCGTCTGAACGGCGCTGAAATGGCTCGTTCGGAGATGTTCAAGGAAGGTCGTACTCCGCTTCACACTCTGCGTGCCGATATCGACTACGCATTGGTTGAAGCCCACACCAAAGTCGGTGTAATCGGCGTCAAAGTGTGGATTTGCCGTGGCGAAGTATATGGCAAACGTGACCTTGCTCCCCAGTTTGCAGCAAATGCAAAAGAGGGCCGCAGCAACCAGGGTGGCTCCCGCGAGCGTCGCGGTGGCTTCCGCAAGCCTAAAAACAACCGTTAAACCATTAATTGAAACAAGCAACAATGTTACAACCTAAGAAAACCAAGTTCCGCAGACAACAGAAAGGCCGCATGAAGGGTGAAGCCCAGCGCGGCAATCAGTTGGCGTTCGGCTCTTTCGGTATCAAGACTTTGGAATCAAAATGGATTACCGGTCGACAGATAGAAGCTGCGCGTATCGCTGTGACACGTTATATGCAACGTCAAGGACAAATCTGGATCCGTATATTCCCCGACAAGCCTATCACCAAGAAGCCCGCTGAGGTACGTATGGGTAAGGGTAAAGGTTCGCCCGAAGGATTCGTGGCTCCCGTTACCCCCGGCCGTATGCTCATCGAAGTGGAGGGTGTAAGCTACGATATCGCAAAAGAAGCATTGCGCCTCGCAGCCCAGAAGCTTCCCGTGACAACTAAATTTGTCGTACGTCGCGACTATGACCCAACTCAAAATGTGTAATAAGCAATGAAAAAGGAAGAGATAAAGGAAATGACCACTGCCGACCTCAAGGAGCGTCTGGCCCAGATGGAAAAGGAATACCTTCAGATGAAGGCAAACCATGCTGTATCTCCGCTTGACAGCCCGGCTCAGATTACACATGACAGAAAAATGATTGCACGCGTAAAGACCGAGTTGCGTCAGCGTGAGCTTAATAACAAATAATCCCCCAAAGAGATATGGAAAGAAATCTTAGAAAAGAGCGCATTGGGGTAGTATCGTCTAACAAGGGTGATAAGACCATCACAGTCACCATCAAATGGAAAGAGAAACATCCGATTTATGGCAAGTTTGTGAACAAGTCGAAGAAGTATCACGCTCACGACGAGAAGAACGAATGCAACGTCGGCGATAAAGTACGCTTGATGGAGACCCGCCCCTTGAGCAAGACAAAGAGATGGAGATTAGTAGAAATAATCGAAAAAGTTAAATAATCATGATACAGACAGAATCACGTTTGACGGTAGCCGACAACAGCGGTGCGAAAGAGGCACTCTGTATCCACGTTCTCGGTGGTACAGGACGTCGCTATGCATCGGTAGGCGATATCATCGTAGTGTCGATAAAGAGCGTCATACCTTCATCAGATGTTAAGAAGGGTACGGTATCGAAAGCTGTTGTAGTACGCACCAAGAAAGAGGTGCGTCGTCCCGACGGTTCGTATATCCGCTTCGATGACAATGCATGTGTGCTGCTCAACAATGCCGGCGAGCTTCGCGGCACTCGTATTTTCGGTCCGGTAGCCCGCGAGCTCCGCGCCACTAATATGAAAATAGTTTCACTTGCACCCGAGGTGCTTTAATCAAGAGTAAAACAAATGAGCAAAGTAAATATAAAGAAGGGCGACACCGTATATGTCCTCGCAGGTGAAGACCGCACCAAGACCGGCCGTGTTCTTTCAGTTGACGCTGCAAAGAACCGTGCCATTGTCGAGGGTGTGAATATGGTGACAAAGAGCACTAAGCCCAACGCCAAACATCCCCAGGGAGGTCTCATCAAGATGGAAGCTCCTATCAATATTTCTAATCTCAGCCTTATCGACCCCAAATCAGGCAAGCCCACCCGTGTTGGCTTCAAGAAAGACGAGAACGGCGAGAAAATACGTTATTCTAAAAAATCGGGAGAGGAGATTAAGTAATGAGTACTGCAACCCTTAAGAAAGATTATCAGGAGCGTATCGTTCCGGCTCTTACCAAAGAGTTCAACTATACTACAGTAATGCAAGTGCCCCGCCTTGAGAAGATTGTCATCAATCAGGGTCTTGGCGAAGCCACTCAGGACAAGAAAATCATTGAGACAGCTATCAACGAGCTTACCGCGATCACCGGTCAGAAGGCTGTAGCTACACTTTCACGCAAGGACATCTCTAACTTCAAGGTGCGCAAGAAAATGCCTATCGGCGTGCGTGTTACTCTCCGTCGCGAGAAGATGTATGAGTTCCTTGAAAGACTCGTCCGCGTAGCTCTTCCCCGTATCCGTGACTTCAAGGGTATCGAGAGCAAGCTCGACGGCCGCGGCAACTACACCCTCGGTATCAGCGAGCAGATTATTTTCCCTGAGATCAACATCGACAATATTTCGAAATTGTTGGGCATGAACATCACTTTCGTGACTACGGCCAATACCGACGAGGAAGGCTATGCATTGCTTAAACAATTCGGTTTACCTTTTAAAAACGCAAAATAAGCAGTTATGGCAAAAGAATCAATGAAAGCCCGTGAGGTAAAGCGTGCGAAACTTGTGGCCAAATATGCAGCCAAGAAAGCAGCTCTCAAGGCTGCCGGCGACTATGAGGCTCTGCAGCTTCTGCCCAAGAACGCGTCGCGTGTGCGCATGCACAACCGTTGCTCAATCACCGGCCGTCCGAAAGGCTATATCCGCCAGTTCGGTATCTCACGTATCCAGTTCCGCGAAATGGCCTCTGCAGGTCTTATCCCCGGAGTAAAGAAAGCGAGCTGGTAACGGCGAGCGACAAGCCAATAAAAATGCTTCAGACAGAAGTTAATTAAATATTGTTGGGAAAATCCCAATCAATTTAAACAACAATAAAATGACAGATACAATAGCAGACTACTTAACAAGATTGAGGAATGCGATCAAGGCCAACCACCGAGTGGTGGAGGTGCCTGCCTCAAACTTGAAAAAAGAAATCACCAAGATTCTTTTTGAACAGGGCTATATCCTCAACTACAAATTTGTAGAGGGTGAAAATCCCCAGGGGACTATCAAGATAGCTCTGAAATATGATCCGGTAGACCGTGTCAACGCTATCAAGGGACTCAAGCGCGTTTCGCGTCCGGGTCTGCGTCAGTACACCGGCTACAAGGACATGCCCCGTGTATTGAACGGTTTGGGTATAGCCATCTTGTCGACTTCGCGCGGCGTGATGACGAATAAGAAAGCCGCAGAGATGCAGATCGGCGGTGAAGTATTGTGTTACGTATATTAATCTTAAAGGAGGAAATAAATTATGTCAAGAATTGGTAAAGCCCCCATTGAGATACCCGCAGGTGTCACAGTTAAGATTGATAACAATGTCGTAACCGTAAAGGGCCCGAAGGGAGAGCTCAAGCAGGCTGTCAACCCCGAGCTCGAAGTTAAGGTTGAAGACAACCACGTAGTAGTGACCCGTCCGAGCGACGACCGCGAGCACCGTGCGCAGCATGGTCTTTATCGTGCGTTGATTCACAATATGGTTGTCGGTGTATCGACCGGATATCGTAAGGAAATGGAATTGGTAGGTGTAGGTTATCGTGCAGCAGCCACGGGCCAGGTGCTTGAGCTGTCGCTCGGTTTCTCTCACGCTATATATATCAAGCTCCCTGCAGAGGTCAAGGTAGAGGCCAAGACCGAGCGTAACAAGAATCCTCTCATCATTCTCGAGAGCGATGACAAGCAGTTGCTCGGCCAGGTATGCGCCAAAATACGTTCATTGCGTAAGCCTGAACCTTACAAGGGTAAAGGTATCAAGTTTGTGGGCGAGGTAATCCGCCGCAAGTCAGGTAAATCGGCAGGTGCCAAATAATAAAAACAGACAGAATCATGGTATCTAAGATAGAAAGAAGAAATAAAATCAAAACACGTATCCGCGGCAAGATTTCCGGCACTGCAGCCCGTCCGCGCATGACCGTGTTCCGTAGCAATAAACAAATCTACGTTCAGCTCATCGATGACTTGGCCGGCAATACACTTGCGGCCACTTCATCGAAAGGCATCGAGGAGGGAACAAAGAGCGAAATCGCTGCCAAAGTAGGTAAGGCTATCGCAGAGAAGGCTCTTGCCCAGGGCATCACCGAGGTCGTTTTCGACCGTAACGGCTACCTCTTCCACGGACGTGTAAAATCATTAGCTGACGCAGCCCGCGAAGGCGGACTTAAATTTTAACAATCATGGCAAAAAGAAATAACCGCGTAAAATCAACCAATGATATTGATTTGAAAGATCGCCTTGTAGCGATTAATCGTGTCACCAAAGTAACAAAGGGTGGTCGTACGTTCACTTTTGCCGCGATTGTAGTCGTTGGTAACGAGAACGGCATCGTAGGCTGGGGCCTCGGCAAAGCAAACGAGGTCACTGCCGCTATCGCCAAGGGTGTGGAAGCTGCGAAGAAGAACCTTATCAAGGTTCCTGTTCACAAGGGCACCATACCTCACGAGCAGGTAGCCAAGTTCGGCGGCTCTCGCATCATCCTCAAGCCTGCCTCGCACGGTACCGGAGTAAAGGCCGGTGGTGCGATGCGTGCGGTGCTTGAGAGCGTAGGTATCACCGACGTTCTTGCAAAATCGAAAGGTTCGTCAAACCCCCACAACCTCGTGAAGGCTACAATCGCAGCCCTCGACGAGTTGAGAAGTCCCGCCACTGTCGCTCAGAACCGTGGCATATCAGTTGAAAAAGTATTCAAGGGATAATAACAATGGCACAGATTAAAATCAAACAGATAAAGAGCCGTATCAACTGCCCCGCAGTGCAGAAGCGTACACTTGACGCTCTGGGCTTGAAGAAGATGAACCAGACTGTAGTTAAGGAGAACACTCCCGAAATCCTCGGTATGGTCACCAAAGTGCATCACTTAGTAGAAGTAACCAACGCCTAAAATATTTTGAACTATGGATTTAAGTAATTTACAGCCGGCCGTTGGGTCAACTAAACAGGGAAAGAGAATCGGACGTGGTCAGGGTTCAGGCCGTGGAGGTACATCAACCCGCGGTCACAAGGGTGCCAAGTCACGTTCGGGTTACAGTCGCAAGATTGGCTTCGAAGGTGGTCAGATGCCTTTGCAGCGCCGTCTTCCCAAATATGGTTTCAAAAACATCAACCGTGTATCATACAAAGCTATCAACCTTGATGTTCTCGAGTCAATGGCAGCAGCCGGCAATCTTGAGAAAATCACAGTTGCTGATCTTGTCAACGCAGGCTTCATCAACAAGCGTGCGCTGGTGAAGATACTCGGTAACGGCAAGCTCACCCACAAGCTCAACGTTGAAGCCCATGCTTTTTCGGCATCGGCTGAGAAGGCTATTGTGGAAGCAGGTGGAACCATCGTTAAATTATAATCATAATGAGATTTATTCAAACCATTAAAAACATCTGGACGATTGAAGAGCTGCGCAAGCGCCTTACGGTGACTTTCCTCCTCGTCGTTGTCTATCGTCTCGGCTGTTACGTGGCGTTGCCGGGTATCAACCCGCACGACCTCGAGCAGCTTCAATCGCAGACATCGGGAGGCTTGATGCAGCTGCTCGATATGTTCTCGGGAGGTGCGTTCTCGCAGGCTTCGATCTTTGCACTGGGTATCATGCCCTATATCACGGCATCGATTGTAATCCAGCTCCTGGGCATGGTGCTGCCTTCTTTCCAGAAGATGCAGCGCGAAGGAGAGAGCGGTCGCCAGAAGCTAAATCAATATACCCGTTACCTGACGGTGCTGATATTGCTCGTGCAGGGTCCGGCTTATTTGATTAATCTGCAGCACACTGTCGGTCTGACGTTGACTACTGCCAATGTGCTTTTCCTTACGGTTGTGCTTGCAGCGGGCTCAATGTTTATCATGTGGCTCGGGGAAAGGATTACTGACCGCGGTATCGGCAACGGTATTTCGTTCATCATCCTTGTGGGTATCATCGCCCGTCTTCCCCAGGCTTTGTTCTATGAATTTATCAGCCGTATGCCTGGCGCACAAGGTTCGCAGGGTGGTTTGATAATGTTCATCATCGAGGTGATACTTTTGCTTGCAGTGACTATCTGTGCTGTGCTTCTGGTGCAGGGAACCCGCAAGGTGCCCGTGCAGTATGCCAAGCGCATTGTCGGCAACAAGCAATATGGCGGTGCCCGTCAGTATATACCCCTGAAGGTAAATGCTGCCGGTGTGATGCCTATCATCTTCGCACAGGCCATTATGTTCATTCCGTTGACTCTCGCCGGTTTCGGCCAGAGCTCGGGCGGCTTCTTCGGAGCTTTCACCGATATCAACGGTTTCTGGTATAATTTTGTTTACTTTATCCTTATTGTAGCGTTCACCTATTTCTATACGGCAATCACAGTGCGTCCGACGCAGATGGCCGAGGACATGAAGCGTAACAACGGCTTTATTCCCGGTGTTAAACCCGGCAAGAAGACGGCCGAGTATCTTGACGCCATCATGTCGAGGATTACGTTGCCCGGGTCATTGTTCCTCGGCATCGTGGCAATCCTTCCGGCATTTGCCCGCTCGCTGGGTATTTCGCAGAACTTTGCCCAGTTCTTCGGCGGCACATCGTTGCTGATTATGGTAGGTGTTGTCCTTGACACGCTTCAGCAGATCGAGTCTCATCTGATGATGCATCATTATGACGGCTTGATGAAGGAGGGTAAAATCAAAGGGCGCACCACAGGCAGCGCTTATTAATACCTATAAGTTAACTGACGATGATTTATCTAAAGACACCTCAGGAGATGGAGCAGATGCGCAAGGCGTGTGACCTTGTGAGCCGTACGCTTGGCGAGATGGCCAGGTGGATTTCTCCCGGTGTTACCACACACAAGCTCGACACCATTGCCAGGGAGTTCATCCTTGACAATGGGGGTCGGCCTTCGTGTCTGGGATATCAGGGCTTCCCGGGAACTTTGTGTATCGAGGTCAATGAGACTGTTGTTCACGGTTTTCCTTCGAACTATACGCTCAGGGAAGGTGATATCATCGGTATAGACACTGTAGTGGAACTTGACGGATATAACGGAGACATGTGCTATACTTTTGCGGTCGGTGAGATTTCCGACGAGAAGATGGCGCTGTGCCGTACGACCAAGGAGTCGCTTTATGTGGGTATCGAGGCATGTGTGCCGGGCAAGCGTATCGGTGATATATCGAACGCTGTGCAGACCTACTGCGAGAAGCGAGGCTACAGTATAGTGCGGGAGATGTGCGGTCATGGTATCGGCAAGCGTATGCACGAGGATCCGGAGATACCGAATTACGGTCGTCGTGGCATAGGTCCGGTAATCAAGGACGGCATGTGTCTTTGCATCGAGCCGATGGTCAACATGGGCAGCCGCAATATAGTCATTGAAAGCGATGGGTGGACGTGCCGCACGCGTGACCGTCAGCCATCGGCGCATTATGAGCATACGCTGGCTATCACCGAGGGCCGAAGAGAAGTGCTTACGACATTCGATTACATCGAGGAAGTGTTGAAGGATAAATTCATTTAAAGAAATATATGGCAAAACAAGCAGCAATAGAACAAGACGGCACAATTGTTGAATCATTGTCGAACGCGATGTTTCGTGTTGAGCTCGAAAATGGTCATCAGATCACCGCTCACATTTCAGGCAAGATGCGCATGCATTATATAAAGATATTGCCCGGAGACAAGGTGAGGGTCGAGATGTCGCCTTATGACCTTTCAAAGGGTCGGATTGCATTCAGATACAAATAATAAAAAATCGACAAGAATATGAAAGTAAGAGCCTCAATCAAGAAGCGCACACCCGACAGCAAAATCGTACGTCGCAAAGGTCGCTTATACGTAATCAACAAAAAAAATCCCAAGTATAAGCAGCGTCAAGGCTAAAAAAAGACTTCAAGTGTGAAATTTCTGTAACAAGAAAGCTTGAAAATAAGCCGCTTCTCAAAATTTTTTGTTAATTTTGCAAAAACATTAAGTCAATCAATATGGCAGTAAGAATCGTGGGAGTTGACCTCCCCCAAAATAAAAGAGGTGAAATAGCCTTGACATACATCTTCGGTATCGGCCGCAGCGCCGCCAAGTCAATACTTGAGAAGGCCGGAGTTGACAAAGATATCAAAGTTAAGGATTGGACTGATGCCCAGGCAGCTAAGGTACGTGAAGTAATCGGCGCCGACTATAAGGTAGAGGGTGACCTCCGCAGCGAAATCCAATTGAATATCAAACGACTGATGGATATCGGTTGCTACCGTGGCATCCGTCACCGTATCGGTTTGCCCGTGCGCGGTCAGAGCACCAAGAACAACGCCCGTACGCGCAAAGGCCGCAAGAAAACAGTCGCTAATAAGAAAAAAGCTACTAAATAACGATAAATTATGGCAAAAAAAACAGTCGCAGCTAAAAAGAGAAACGTTAAGGTTGACGCTGCCGGTCAACTTCACGTTCACTCATCATTCAACAACATCATCGTGTGCCTTGCCAACAGCGAGGGTCAGGTCATTTCTTGGTCATCGGCCGGCAAAATGGGCTTCCGCGGATCGAAGAAAAACACTCCTTACGCAGCTCAGATGGCAGCTCAGGATTGCGCGAAGGTCGCATACGACCTGGGCTTGAGAAAAGTCAAGGCGTATGTGAAGGGTCCCGGCAACGGCCGTGAGTCAGCAATCCGTACAATCCACGGCGCAGGCATCGAGGTTACTGAAATCATCGATGTTACTCCGCTTCCCCACAACGGATGCCGTCCTCCCAAACGTAGAAGAGTATAATCTCAGAGAGAAATTTTAGAGTAAAATACTTATCAACAGAACGACCGGCACAGGGAGTCAGGCCAAGTGAATAGACTATAATTTATCACCTCTCTATAGTCGCGGCTGCACGAGGCTGACCGAAACTGTCGCAGGTCAAGAAAAAATCAGAATAAAATGGCAAGATATACAGGTCCGAAGACCAAAATCGCACGTAAATTTGGCGAGCCCATTTTCGGAGAGGACAAAGTGCTTCAGCGTCGCAACTTCCCCCCCGGACAGCATGGACAGAACCGTCGCCGCAAAACTTCAGAGTATGGCACTCAGCTCCGTGAGAAGCAGAAAGCCAAATATACTTACGGTGTGCTGGAGCGTCAGTTCCGCAACCTCTTTGACAAGGCTTCGCGCATGAAGGGTATCACCGGTGAAATCCTTCTCCAGTTGCTCGAATCGCGTCTTGACAACGTGGTATACCGTCTGGGCATCGCTCCTACGCGTGCCGCAGCCCGTCAGCTTGTGCTCCACCGTCACATTGTAGTCAACGGCCAGGTAGTGAACATCGCTTCATACCAGGTGTTGCCCGGCGATGTAATCGGTGTGCGCGAAAAATCGAAATCACTTGAAGTAATTGCCGACACGCTCAGCGGCTTTAACCACAGCAAGTATCCCTGGATTGAATGGGACGAGGCTACCAAGTCAGGCAAATTCCTTCATGTTCCTGCCCGCGAAGATATTCCTGAAAATATCAAGGAGCAGTTGATCGTCGAGTTGTATTCTAAATCATAATATATAATAAGTTGAATCCATGGCTATATTAGCATTCCAAAAGCCCGATAAAGTGTTGATGCTCGAAGCAGACAACTTTTATGGGAAATTTGAGTTCAAACCTTTGGAACCCGGCTATGGTATCACTGTAGGTAACGCGCTTCGCCGAGTGTTGCTTTCTTCTTTGGAAGGATATGCGATCTCGTCAATCAAGATTGATGGCGTTAAACACGAGTTTGATACTATTCCCGGAGTAAAGGAGGATGTGACAAACATTATCCTTAATCTCAAGAAGGTTGACCTCAAACAGACAGTGGAGGAGACCGAATTTGAAAAGGTCACCATCTCAGTGTCGGGTGTAGAGGAATTCAAAGCCGGAGACATAGGTAAAGCCTTGACCGGGTTTGAGGTCCTCAATCCGGATCTCGTAATCTGTCACCTGGATTCTACTGCTTCATTCCAGATTGAACTGACTGTAAACAAGGGTCGCGGCTGGGTTCCCGCAGAGGAGAACCAGCTCCCGACCGATGATATCAATGTCATCGCCATCGACTCTATTTACACTCCGATAAAGAATGTAAAGTACACGGTAGAAAACTTCCGTGTGGATCAGAAGACCGACTACGAGAAACTTATTATAGAAATCACTACCAACGGCTCTATCCTTCCGAAGGATGCGCTGAAGGATGCTTCGAAGATTCTTATCTATCACCTGATGCTTTTCTCTGACGAGAAAATCACAATCGAGGCTCCTGAAAGCGAAGGCAACGAGGAATTTGACGAGGAAGTGCTGCACATGCGTCAGCTTCTTAAATCGAAGCTTGTCGATATGGAACTTTCAGTCCGTGCCCTCAACTGCTTGAAGAGCGCCGAGGTGGAGACCCTCGGGGAGCTTGTCGTGTTTAACAAAACCGACCTGCTTAAATTCCGTAACTTCGGTAAGAAGTCGCTTACTGAGCTTGATGAGCTCCTTGCGAATTTGAACCTCTCGTTCGGAATGGATATTTCAAAATATAAATTAGATAAAGAATAACAACGATGAGACATAATAAAAAATTCAACCACCTCGGTCGTACACACTCTCACCGCGCTGCCCTTCTGGCCAATATGACTATATCGCTGATTATGCACAAGCGCATCTTCACTACTCTGGCCAAGGCTAAGGCTCTCCGTGTATATGCCGAACCGCTTATCAACCGCGCGAAGGAGGATACAACTGCCAACCGCCGTCTTGTTTTCAGCCATCTTCAGAACAAGGAAGCTGTCACTGAGCTTTTCCGTGAAATCTCTCAGAAGATTTCTGACCGTCCCGGTGGCTACACCCGTATTCTCAAGACCGGTAACCGTCTTGGTGACAATGCCAAGACTTGCTTCATCGAGCTCGTTGACTACAACGAAAACATGCTTAAGGATAAAGGTGCTGCCAAGAAGAGCCGTACCCGCCGCAGCCGCAAGTCGGCTTCTGCTCCCGCAGCTGAAGCTCCTGCAGCAGAGGCTCCCGAAGCTCCCGCAGCAGAATAATCTGAATTTCGGATTTTACTATAGAGAGGATGACGCTTGCGTCATCCTCTTTTTTGTTGTCAGAAGTAACCATCCGAAAATAGTAACCATCTGAAAAAGGTCGACTTTTGATAAGCGTTATTGATTGCGAATTTTGCAGAAAAAATGCAATGTTTAATCTGAATGAAAACAATCGCATCGTTATGGCTCAGCATCCGAGCGATATACGTAACCATCCGAAAAATACCGACTTGATGGTTACCATATTACAGTCTCAGTTTAATATTGCTGTGAGGGTGTTGAAGAACTCAGAGGAATGCCTCAAGAAGTTGGGTTGCACGGCTCGTGTGTCTGTCAATTTCTTGATTATCAGGCACTAATTCCGGACGCACGAGCCGTGCGTCCCAACAATATGAAGTGCAGCATTACCTTCAAGGTAAAGCCGGAAATTATTATATTGCTATGTACTGTTATTTCGGCTTGGGTGAGATTAACAGAGTAAGAGGATTTATTCTATTCTTTTTCCGGTTTTGTCTATCCAGTACCAATTGTCGCTGTGCCAGTAGTGGTATTCTCCGTTACTTCCGGCTACGGGTTTCAGTTCTCCGGAATCGGTGACTTTGGCTTTTCCGTGTTCAAACGGGTAGCCGAATGCAAATCTTGGGGCAATGGCGACCTCTCCGTTTTCTGTGGCATAGCCTACGAAGTTGTCTTTGTCTATAATGCGGAGCAGGCCGTTGGACAGGTAGTCGTCGCCGTTGTCGTATTGAAAGATGCGGTATCCTTCGGTGCTCCAGAGCAGACTGTCGAGCTCTGATGGCTGGCGTAGTATTTCTGCACTGTCGACAATGGCGTATGGCACAATGTAATGGTAGCCGGGCACGCTGTTGTAGAATGTTATGCCAAGGGAAAGGATTGTGCCGGGTGCAAGATTGCATATTCTGTCGGCTATATCATTTTTTAATGTGAAATAGAAGTCTCCGTAGTCGATGTTGTTTTCAAGATATGTGAATTGGATGGCTGTAAGCGGGTCGTTTCCGGTGATCTCTTTAATGACCCGGCTGTCGCGTGTGCCGTTGTTTATGTCTTTTCCGCAGGCGATGTATTTGGCAATAATCTTTTTTTTGCGCCATAGGTCGGATTTGCCGATGTTTTGGCCGTCGAACATAAACATTTTATGGTCGATGCTTTTGCGGTATCGTATATCGAGAACCTCGCACAATGTGACATCTTTGATTTTGCCTTCGGCATTACGTTGCACGCTGATGCTGGCATGGATCTTTGCATTCGGGTCGGTGTAATAGATGCCGTCGCGGTCGTTGTCGGCCGGGAATACATATTGCGCCCATGTCGAGTCGCAGTCTTGTGCTTGCAGGATAATATCGTAATCATATTTTCCCGATTTTATATTGTGTATCAGTGAATCGGTGCAATATTGCCTGAGAAGGCTGTCAATTCTGGCTGTCGAGGGTTTTTCTGCGGATTGCAACAGTATGTATTGTTTGTAAAAATCAGTTATATCGGGAGTTGATGCTGCGGGTGGGTGGTTTTGTGCAAATATCATTGCAGGCAACGCAATGATTGCGGATATAAGAATGTGCCGGAATGTGTTGTCATGGTGGTTCATTGCTTTGTTTCAGTTATGTGGGTATACAAGAATGGATGTCTTGTTGCAAATATATATAAATTATTTAATAATTTTAGTTTTTTTAAAATTCCATTGTAATCTAAAAAATTTTTTTTAACTTTGAGGGCGTAGACCGTTATGCAGAAGCCCGGTGGGGGTTCGAGCGGCGGGATGCAGACATAATGAAAAGCGTTTACTTGACGCTCTTTCTTGACAAACGGAAATCTGGTAAATTTTCAATCTTCGTCAGGAATGCAGCAAACAGTAGATGCCTTGTGGATATGTATACTCCATCAACGTCAAGCGCGAGAGTGTTAGGACATTGGTGATTTTACACATATTCTGCGTGAGGCTTCTGCAAGTTTGCTCGTTCAACGAAGATGGGCAATACCAGAGCCTCCGTTTGTGGAACGAGCAACGGTATGGCTCTCACGCTTTTTTTGTTGAATAGTCAGAACTGTGAGCCGCTGGCGCATCAACATGTTTTGTGAACTGCATATATCAATCATTTAAGATTGCTTCTAAATTTTTCAATGCCGCAATTGCTGTTGTATTACTATGCGTTGCGTCTATTGGTGTGTCCTCGTGCTCGTCAACAAAGACTATCGGATTAACATGCCAGGAACGTCAAATTGAGATTTACGTCGATGACGAATATCTTGGTAGAGATTTAGTCTATTATACTGTCCCTAAAGGGCGTCAATACATTGAGGTTTCATGTCGAGAGAATGGCATTGAGGTGTATCGTCGTCGCATTAATGTGAAGGATAGAAAAGGGGCACTTATAGAATTGCAAATTCCCAAAAACTATAAATATTCAAGTAAACCATTTTAGTCAATGAAAAAGTATCTATTACTTTTAGTGGCCATAATGGTCGGATTCTCATTACACGCGGAGAAAAAGGCCAAGGTCATAAAAGTCTCGGTTCAACCGCAGGAAGCAGCAATTTATGTAGACAATAACCTTATTGGCTACGGTTATGGAGAATTTACTCGCCCTCCCAAGAAGAACCAAGTTGCAATAATTCGCGTAGAGTGCAATGAATATACTACTGCGAACTCAAAGTTCTATGGAGGAGATGAACGAAATTCCCTTTCATTCAATCTTATGCAGGATGGGTTTTATCGTGGTTCTGCTTCCTCCGGCCTTGTAAATAAGTATATGACAATCACCCTTGACCCTCAGTACTATTCAATTGACGGAGAGGGCAAAGTCAATAGTGAGGCCGCATGGAAACTCCTCCATCAAATTCTACTCAACTATTTCCCCGAAATTGAAACAACTGATTTTCACGGCGGCTACCTCCAGACACCATGGAAATACAAGACATTCAATATGTCGGAGAAGCAACTCCGCAATCGCGTGACAGTTAGGGATGTGACGACTCCTGAAAGAGTCGCATTCCAGATTAAAATATCCTCAGAGGTAGCTGGTGCAATGCAGGCTCGTCACGGAGAATTTGATGAAGTTGACAGACTGCCAAAGGAATTGGAGCCGATGGTAGAAGAGTTGCAAACTCGTATTGGGAAAGCAAGTAGCATCTAATAACATAAATAAACCAACTCATGAAAAGAACATTTCTTTCATTGTGTATGATGGCCGCTGTATCAGCGGCATCATTCGCGCAGAGTTTCGTCGATACATTCGATGCAAACTCACTGGGCTGGACTGAGTGTGCTTTCGAAAGCAACAAAGGTTCGGCAGTAATCGATAAGGGCGTGATGACAATCAAGTCCAAAGGAGAAAACAAGGCAGCGGGAGCTATTCTTTCTGGCCTTTCAGGAGTAGCGACAAAAGTCGGGGAGAACACCTTCTTTGAAACACACTGCTATGCCCCTCTTGACGTAAAGAAACCTTTCGAGGTGATTGCGAATGTAAAAATTGACAAGCTGGCCAATGATCGTGTATGTGGCTTCGTTTTCAACTATAAAGACGGCGGCAATTTCTACTGTTTCAACTTCAATGACGAAATGGTGAACTTTACTCGCTACGTTGACAATCGCGTAGTCGGTAACATCATGCAGGGTGTTAAGTGGCCGAACAAAAAGAAACTCGATCAGGAGTGGAAGCTTGTATGTGATGGCGATGTTCTTTCATTCTACGTTGATGGCATGGAAATCCTGAAGGTAAAATATATGCCGCTTGATTTCTCCGGAATTGGATTCTATACATTTGGCAAGCAGACCCTTGTGATTGAGGATATGACATTCACACAGAACTAAACTATAAAGCGATTGTATGAAGATTTATTGCATATCTTCATATAGACTATAGTTGAATTGCCCGGCGTCAATAATGTGATTTCGGGCAATTGTATTTTGTTAAAAGCTATTTGTCTGTTGGCGACGGCATGGCTATGACAGGTATTAGTCAGTCATAGTTTTGGGTAGCTATACGGCCTAAGCTGACTTTTGTGTGGCGTTTAACCTGCGTTTTTTGCCGGGATTTTAAGTGGAGAACAGTGGGGGATGTGTGGGATTTTGTTGAGATGACAACAGGGAGCCACGCTGATTGATGCATGACTCCCTGTTGTGGATTTTTATGTATGATGTGTTATTCGGTGATGGAGTCGAGATACCATTTCCCGTTTTTCTTCATGAAGATGATGTTGTTTTCGAGCACGCCGTCCCAGCAGCAGTTGAGATGTACGGTGTGGAATTGCATTTCGTCCCATATCTGGTAGTAGATGTCGTCGGTGCCGTTGTTGTCGGCGATTACCGGCAGTTTGGCGGTGAATGTGGAGGGGGTGAGCAGGTCGGCGTATTTTTCGCGGGCTGTGGCATCGAGGGCGATGCGTTCGTTCATGAATGCTTCGTCGGTCGAGAATTTCGCGATAAAGTCTTTGAATGCTTCGGGGCCGGCGTTGTGCTTGTCGTTGCCGTTCATTTTTTTGATGGATGCCTCTACGTCGGCTTTGTATTCTTCGGCTGCGGCGTTAAGGTCGTACTGGGCTGATGCGCCGAGTGTCATCAGCAATGCAAATCCTGCGATAATGCTTTTTAATTTCATAGCTGTGATGTTTATTATTGTAATTGTCGGTGACAAAGGTACGTATTTTTATTTTTAGAATGTAGGGGCGAAGGTAAAAAACGTGTAAGGTTGGCGTGTGTATGCTGCCGGTGTGCGGTGGACTGTAAGGTTGGAGTGCGCGGTGGAAACTTTATAGCGCATTCGGGATATAGTTTTTGATAATTTTTTGTGTGATTGGGGGTTTTTATTTAAAAAAGTTGTATCTTTGTTGGTTGAAAAACATGATTTCAAATTTTATTTATAAATACTCGTTTTTAATTAAACATCATTATGAAAATCGAAAAAATCATTGGTCGTGAAGTCCTTGACTCTCGCGGTAATCCTACAGTAGAAGTCGATGTAATTCTTGAGTCGGGTGCACGTGGCC
The DNA here is from genome assembly GCA_947174635.1 of uncultured Muribaculaceae bacterium. Classification (GTDB taxonomy): domain Bacteria; phylum Bacteroidota; class Bacteroidia; order Bacteroidales; family Muribaculaceae; genus JAGBWK01. The sequence continues at coordinate 2,479 of CAMWJS010000008.1, read as the reverse complement.
GTGCATCAGTTCCTTCAGGTGCGTCAACCGGTGTAAACGAGGCTCTTGAGCTCCGCGACGGTGACAAGGCCCGTTACATGGGCAAGGGTGTTCAGAAGGCGGTAGCCAATGTGAACACTGTAATCGCTGAGGCTCTCAAGGGTATGAGCGCTCTCGACCAGATTGCCATAGATGAGAAGATGCTTGAGCTCGATGGTACTGAAACCAAGTCGAACCTCGGTGCAAACGCTATCCTCGGTGTTTCTCTCGCAGTAGCAAAGGCTGCCGCTGACTATCTTGACCTTCCCCTTTACAAATATATCGGTGGCTGCAACACATACGCTCTTCCCGTGCCTATGATGAACATCATCAACGGTGGTGCTCACTCTGACGCTCCCATCTGCTTCCAGGAATTCATGATCCGTCCGATCGGCGCTACTTCTTTCAAGGAAGGTATCCGTATGGGCACCGAGGTGTTCCACAACCTCAAGTCAGTGCTCAAGGCTCGTGGTCTTTCTACCGCAGTAGGTGATGAAGGCGGTTTCGCTCCTTCGCTTGACGGCACTGAGGACGCTCTCAATGTCATCATGCAGGCTATCGAGAAGGCTGGCTATGTTCCCGGCAAGGATGTTACTATCGGTCTTGACTGTGCTTCTTCAGAGTTCTACAAAGACGGTATCTACAACTACGCTCAGCTCAACAACGGTGCTGCCAAAGAGCCCAACGGCAAGAAGTACACTTCAGAAGAGCAGGCTCAGTTCCTCAAAGAACTCGTTGAAAAATATCCTATCGACTCTATCGAGGACGGTATGGCTGAAGACGACTGGGCAGGCTGGAAGGTTCTCACTGACCTTATCGGCGACCGTTGCCAGCTCGTAGGTGACGACTTGTTCGTAACCAACGTTAAATACCTCAAACGCGGTATCGAGGAAGGCTGCGCCAACTCTATCCTCGTCAAGGTTAACCAGATCGGTTCGCTCACCGAAACTCTCCGTGCAGTTGAACTCGCTCAGCGCAACGGTTACACCGCAGTTATCTCTCACCGTTCGGGTGAAACTGAGGATGCCACTATCGCTGACATCGCAGTTGCTACCAACGCCGGACAGATCAAGACCGGTTCTGCTTCACGTTCTGACCGTATGGCCAAGTACAACCAGCTTCTCCGTATCGAGGAGGAACTCGGTGCTGCTGCCGGCTACGGTTATGGCAAGAAGACCAAACGTCCCGAAGCATAATCATAAGGTTATATATAATGAAAAAATGGCGTGCCGTCAGGTACGCCATTTTTTTATGTATTAATAATTATGTAAATGTCGGATTCCGGCCGGCGGTTTGTCGGCACTCGGGGCGGGGTTATTCCTTAAGGCGGATGACGCGGATGCCTGTCAGGCGGTTGGTGGTGAGGTAGCGGTCGAGGGGAGTGGTGTCGAGTATTACTTTGCCGGCTTTAGATGAAGCGTGGAGCAGGTAGGGGATGTTTTTGTCGTTGATGAACAGGATGCCCATGTGCGACACGTCGAGACCTTTTTTGCCGGTGCATAGTGCGATGATGTCGCCTGTGCGCAGGAATGTCTTGGCTGCTTTGGCTACCCGTGATGTCTTGATGATGGGAAACCTGTGGCTGCGGTAGCCTATTTCTGCTTCTTTGATTTTGGCGAATGTGGCGGAATCGGCGAGGGCGGGGTAGAGGTTGCGGTTGGCCGACATGAAATCGATGGTCTTTATTTCGTAAGTGGCGAGGTCGCAGCGGTTGGTTACTTCCTCGAAGTTCCCGCGATGTGTGTTGTCGACAATCCAGTCGCTGATGTAGTGCAGCCGTGAGGGGTAGCCTTTCATTTCGCCCCCTCTGTATCTTAGCCGTTCGAGATTGTAGACAAAGTCGCGCCACGATGTGCGGTGTTCGCCCGCTGTGACTGCGAGTGTGACCACGTTGTCGATAAGTGTGGTGCAATCGACTTCGTCAAGATTGACGGTCAGTCTCTCGTCTTCCGCTTCGAGTGTGCCTGCTACGTAAGGCAGGTCGATGAAGTCTTTTGCCAGGGATGCTACCCGTTGTTGCGGGTCGGAAATCATTACGGCTTTTTTGAGCAGTCGGTTTATGTCGGCGGAGTCGGTGGCTTCGTTGTGCCAGTTGATGTGCTGGGCTTGCGCGGTGATGCATGCCGTCGCTGCGAGGAGTATGATGGAATTTTTTAATTTCATATTGAAAAAAATATTTTTTTTAGTTCTCCAAAATTACAAAAAAATCGCAAATAAAGATGTGCGGAATCGGCGAAATGTATGCGGTGTCGGCAAGAAATAACTACGCATCTATTATGCGGAATGGTGGTTTTGTTTTGTGGACATTGTATTTGTTTTGAATATAATGAGGCGGTATGGTTTGGCTGATGGATTAAAATTGATGTGTATAGTGAACTTTTTTTGATTTGTGTAAGCTGTATAATATCAGTGCGTTGCGGGCGTATCGGGCATTTTTGCTGCAAAAATATTGAAAAAAAGT
>CAMWJS010000007.1 GCA_947174635.1 uncultured Muribaculaceae bacterium | reverse complement strand
TCCCATAATGTGCATTATGTAAAATTGTATATCGGCAGGACTCTCCTTTTTAATTGATATTGATAAAATATACTCCCGCTGCTGGATTATAGGATAATTGCAGCGGGAGTAATGAATGTAGTTGAATTTCTTAATTATCTGAGGTTGGGATTCCCTTCGTAATAATTTATGAATGCTCTGTTGACAAGGCGGTTTCCGCCAGGAGTTGGATAATCTCCGGAGAAGTACCAATCGCCAGGTGCTGATTTCAGCGTCTCTCGAGTGGCATCAATTTCCGGATATATGATATCTACAGTTGCATGTGTGTCTTCCGGAGTCAAAATTTCTGCTATCTTTTTTGATATTTCGTCTGTTGAAAAATGCTCATATATGGATTTTACACAATTTCTCTGTTGGCATAGAGGTTTGGTTAGTTCGTGTATACAATTGTTGTATACGGTGTCTATGATATGCGCTTCACCTCGTTCTTTCAGGAGTGCAATGGCTGCTCTGAATGCAATAAATTCATTCATTCTGGACATGTCTATGCCGTAATAGTCCGGATATCTTACCTGAGGAGATGATGACAATATAATAATGCGGCGCGGATGTAATCTGTCAAGCATTTTAATGATTGACTGCTGTAGGGTTGTTCCTCTTACGATGCTGTCATCTATTACTACAAGTGTATCTTTGTCATTTTTCACGCATCCGTATGTGACGTCATATACATGAGCGGCCAGGTCGTTGCGAGCCGAACCTTCTGCGATGAATGTCCGTAATTTGATGTCTTTGATGGCTACTTTTTCAATCCGTAGTCTTTCAGACATGATTTTTGAAAGATTGTCTGGTGTGAGTTCCTGAAGGCTTTGCAGTTTAAGAATTTCTTCCCTCTTTTTTGACTCGAGCTGTTCGGTAAGACCTTCGATTAGTCCGATGAATGCAACTTCTGCTGTATTTGGAATGAAAGAAAATACGGTGTCGGAGAAATTATTTTCAATGGCAGCTGTTACTTTAGGCACAAGATTTCGCCCGAGTTGTTTGCGCTCCGGATAGATGTCCCGGTCAGAGCCTCTGGAAAAGTATATGCGTTCAAAAGAACAGTGCATGAATTTTCCGGGGGGTAAGATTTCTTTGACATCAAAAGCTCCGCTCTGCCCTACTATCAGTGCGTTGCCAGGGGGGAGTATTTTTATGTCTGAATACCGTACATTTAGCACTGTCTGCAATACTGGGCGTTCGGAGGTAACTGCTATGATTTCGTCATCGGCATAATAAAATGCGGGTCTGATGCCATTTGCGTCGCGTAGTGCAAATATGTCGCCGGAACCTGTCGCACCGCAAATCACGAAGCCTCCGTCCCAATCGGCCGATGTTGATTTCAATATATTTGATGGGTCGAGCATCTCTTCAATTTTGGCCTCAATCTCTGCCGGAGGCGTGCTTTCTTGAAGTGTCCGGTATATTCGGTGACACTCATGGTCGAGAGCGTAGCCCAACTGTTCGAGTAGTAGGAATGTATCGGAATACATGCGGGGATGCTGCCCCTGCCCCACTATTTTTTCAAATAGCTGGTCGACATTTGTCATGTTGAAATTTCCACACAGCATAAGGTTGCGTGAGCGCCAGTTGTTTCTGCGTAGAAAGGGGTGAACAAATGAAATACCGCTTCGACCTGTAGTGCTGTATCTGAGGTGTCCCATATACACATTGCCTATGAATGGCGCAGCCTGTTCAATTTCATTGTCAGACATTTGCGAGATATGGTATTCGTCGAGCTGATTGCCTATTTTGGAGAAAATTTCGGTTATGGCATTTGTTCCGAGAGCTCTCTCTCGGAAAATGTACTCGTTGCCTGGGCTGGTATTGATTTTGACAACCCCTACTCCAGCGGCTTCCTGTCCGCGGTTATGCTGCTTTTCCATCATAAGGTAAAGCAGGTTCAAAGCATATAAATATGTGCCGTACTTTTCTTTATAATAATGTAGAGGCTTTCTCAGTCTTATCATAGCTACTCCACATTCATGTTTGAGTTGCTCCATCGATATAATTGTTATTTAATGGAGGGTGAGACAATAAGCAAAAGAGGAGCGCACGGATTATTGCACTCCTCTTTTTGATGTTCTTTATCTGATGAAAAGAAGTTCTCTATATTTTGGCAATGGCCACATTTCATTGTCTACCATGAGTTCAAGTTTGTCGATGTGGTAACGTATTGTTTCCATGCGAGGAACGACATTATCATGATAAGCGATGGCCTTTTCGCGTTCATCGGTCAGTCGGTTGGCGTCTTTTCGTGCATTAACCATGGTTTCGACTTCGTCCTTTATGATTGACATGTGCCGAGCCATTTTCTCGATTGTATTGAGGTCTTGCTTGACAATTTCAGAGTATTTATCGTCGTTGAAAAGAGTTTTTATTTTTACAAGATTGTCAACGAGAATTGATTGATATCTTGTCGCAACCGGAACGATGTGATTTATGGCAAGGTCGCCCAGCACTCTCGCTTCGATCTGTATCTTTTTGGTGTACATTTCCCATTTTACTTCGTTGCGTGCCTCAAGTTCGACTTTAGAGAATACACCGGTGCGGTCAAACATCATAACAGACTCGTTCGACAGGTATGCGTCAAAAATCTTGGGAACTGAAGTCTCGCAGTCAAGACCTCGGCGGGCTGCTTCTTCTTTCCATTCATCAGAGTATCCGTTGCCATCGAAATGAATCGGTTTTGATTCTATGATGAGTGCGCGTATTTCGTCAAGAAGTGCATGTGTAAGGTCATCGCCCTTCTCTACCCTTTCATCAATTTTTTTCTTGAAAGCGTTTAGCTGGTCGGCAACGGCAGCATTAAGCGCTATCATAGCTGACGCACAGTTTGCAGAAGAGCCAACAGCGCGGAACTCAAATCGGTTGCCGGTAAATGCGAATGGCGATGTGCGGTTGCGATCTGTATTGTCGAGCATGATTTCAGGAATCTGAGACAGTCCAAGGGATAATCCTGATTTTGACGCGAATTCAAGTATATCTGTTGTGGTGCTCTTTTCAATTTTTTCAAGTATATCAGACAACTGAGCTCCCGCAAATATTGAAATGATGGCGGGGGGAGCTTCGTTGGCTCCGAGGCGGTGTGCGTTGGTTGCTGACGATATTGATGCTTTCAGAAGTGCATTATGGTGATAAACGGCAGCCATCGCATTGACAACGAATGTGATGAACTGGAGGTTGGCTTTCGGAGTCTTCCCGGGGCTGAACAGTAACACTCCGGTATCGGTGCCGAGGCTCCAGTTGTTGTGCTTGCCTGAGCCGTTGATGCCCGCAAATGGCTTTTCATGCAGAAGTACGCGGAAGTTATGGCGACGTGCCACTTCAGAAATCAATGACATCAACAACAGGTTGTGGTCATTGGCCAGATTGGTCTCTTCAAAAATCGGCGCGAGTTCAAACTGGTTGGGAGCGACTTCGTTATGGCGGGTCTTGGCCGGTATGCCAAGACGATGACATTCTATTTCAAGATCAAGCATGAAAGCTTCGACGCGAGAAGGAATTGCTCCGAAATAGTGGTCTTCGAGCTGCTGGTTCTTTGCACTTTCATGTCCCATAAGAGTACGTCCGGTCATTACAAGGTCGGGGCGTGCGCTGTAAAGCGCTTCGTCAACAAGGAAATATTCCTGTTCCCAGCCGAGGTATGAGTGGACATGTTTTACTTCTGGATCGAAGTATTGAGCTACGCCGGTGGCTGCTTTGTCAACAGCGTTGAGGGCTTTGAGGAGCGGTGTCTTGTAGTCGAGCGATTCTCCGGTGTATGATATGAAAATAGTCGGGATACATAAAGTCTTGTCAAGGATAAATGCCGGAGAAGATATGTCCCATGCTGAGTAGCCTCTTGCCTCAAAAGTGTTTCGGATACCACCGTTGGGGAAACTTGAGGCGTCGGGTTCCTGTTGCATCAGGAGTTTCCCGGTAAATTCTTCCACTACACCTCCTTTGCCGTCATGGTCAATGAATGCGTCATGTTTCTCTGCAGTTCCGTCGGTAAGAGGGTGGAACCAGTGAGTGTAGTGACGGGCACCATTGTCGATGGCCCATCTTTTCATGCCCTGAGCTACCGAATCTGCAATTTCGCGAGACAAAGGCTCTTTGTTGTCTATGGCGTTGACAAGAGCATCATATGTCTTTTTGGGCAGGTATTCGAACATTTTCTGGCGGTTGAATACATACTTGCCGTAATAACGCTCCGGTCGTTCTGACGGAATCTCTACTGGAATTGCTTTTCGGTCGAATGCTTCTTCGACAACTTTAAATCTCAAATCTGACATAATGTTGTGAATGTATTTTGAGTTGATAAAATATCTGTTTTGTTGTTTTTACATTTTTAATAGTGATAATCGCTCCACAGCCTGCAGGCAGTCTTCATACGAACCGAATGCCGTCAGTCTGACGTACCCCTCCCCTGCCGAGCCAAATCCGACTCCGGGTGTGCATGCTATATTGCATTGTTCAAGCAATATGTCGAAAAACGACCATGAATCCATACCGTCAGGCGTTTTTACCCATATGTAAGGAGCATTGACTCCGCCATATACGTTCAATCCGGCTTTTTTCAGGCCCTCACGGAGTACGGTCGCATTGCGTAGATAATAATCGATGGTTGATCTTATCTGCTTTTTCCCTTCTGGAGAATAAACTGCTTCGGCGGCTCGTTGAGACAGATATGAGGCGCCATTAAATTTGGTAGACTGACGTCGTTGCCATAATGCGTTCAGGCTTACAGACTCGCCGATGGCGTTTTCTCCTTTCAGTGCCATCGGAACTACGGTATATGCACAACGTAATCCTGTGAAACCGGCTGTCTTTGAAAAACTGCGGAATTCAATGGCAACTTCTGTGGCGCCCTCGATTTCATAAATACTGTGCGGCACATCATCCTCGGTAATGAATGCTTCGTATGCCGAATCAAAAAGTATCAATGCGCCGTGGGCTTTAGCGTAATCCACCCATTCTTTCAGCTGGTCTCGGTTTAATGTCGTTCCTGTAGGATTATTGGGATAACACAGGTATATCATGTCGGGATTTCCTGTCGGCAATGATGGCACAAAGTTATTGTCGGCGGTACAAGGCAGAAGTTCAATGTTGTCGATTGATGCTCGTCCGGACATGATGTTGGTGTCGAGATATACCGGATAAACCGGATTTGTAAGTGCTACTTTGTTAGTTAATGAAAGTATATCTCCGATATTGCCGGTGTCGCTTTTTGCGCCGTCTGAGATGAAAATTTCATCAGCAGAGATTTGTATTCCGCGAGCCTGATAATCGTGAGCCGCTATGGCTTCAGTCAGAAACCTATGGCCTTGCTCAGGACCATAGCCGCAGAATGTGTCGCATGAAGTTTGTTCCTCTACCGCTTCATGCAGAGCACTGATAACCGCCGGAGCAAGAGGGCGAGAGACATCGCCGATGCCCATGCGTATTATTCTGACTCCCGGGTTGCTGTTCATATAAGCGTTAATTTTCCGGGCTACCTGTGAAAACAGATAATTCTGGTTAAGTGCTAAAAAGTTGTCGTTAATTTTAAACATCTTTTTATTGTATCGACATCCTTCTGTCTGTTTTTAAGTTGCAAATTTACATATTTTTCTCAGCAGCGACAATAGATGCCGGTAAATACTTCGGTCGCACTACCCTGCATCATTACATGTCCGGTTGATTTTTCAATTGAAATCTTCAAATCGCCACCCAATAATTTCACTGTTACTGGCGAAGCTGCACGTCCGGTGCGAATTGCCGCAACTGCAGTGGCACATGCGCCTGTGCCGCATGCCATCGTTTCTCCGCTTCCACGTTCCCATACTCTCATTTTGATTGTGTGTTCGTCAACGACTTCTGCAAATTCGATATTTGCCCTATCGTTCCACATTGAATGATTTTCAAGTTCTGGACCTATATGTGTGATATCAAATCCATCAAGCGTGTTTATGAAAATAACGCCATGCGGATTGCCCATTGAGATGCCGGTAATGGCTTTTTCTCCTAATGATGTGGTTATACGCGCTTCGATCATTTCGTCTTGTGGGTAATTCAATCCGATGGCGCTTCGGTTGAATGAAGGAGAACCCATGTCAACGGTAACTTCGTTGACCTTGTCGGTGTTTTTATTTACGTGCAGATATAAATGTTTAACGCCCGAAAGAGTTTCGAGCGTTAATTCGGTCTTATTGGTCAGGTTATGGTCGTATACATATTTTCCTACGCATCGGCATCCGTTGCCGCACATTAGGGCTTCAGAGCCGTCGGCATTAAAAATCCGCATTTTAAAATCGGCAATCTCGGATCGGCATATCAGGATTATTCCGTCTGATCCGATGGAAGTGTGGCGCGGGCTCATCTCTATTGAGAGTAGTGATGGATTGTCAATTGGCGTTTCAAGGCAATTGATGTATATGTAATCGTTCCCTATGCCATGCATTTTGGTAAATGGAATATGTAGTGTTTTGTTTGTCATTTTTCTCTTATTTTGATGCAAAAGTAGTCATTTTGAAATTAAATTCCAAATTTTTATGGCAAAAAATAATTTATTTATTCCTTTTTGTGTGCCGAATGTGTATTTGTTGCAGTCTTTTAATTTGGGGGTCGTCACAAAATGGAACCATAAAAATTGATTTTTTAAGTAAAAATTTCTATTTTTGTAGAAATCATAATGCAATTGGCATAAATTCTTGCAGTTGAATTTTTATAATAGTTATCATAATTACTTTTCTTTAAAATCATGAAACAACGTATTGTTTTAGGCGCTTTGGCGCTTGGATTATGTGGTGGAGTGATGACGGTCGGAGCAAAGGACCGTATGAATCACAACCCCGAAGCGACTAACACTGATGCAATTCTCCATGCCTGGAGTTGGAATTTTCCTGCTATTGCTGAAAATATGGCAAAGATTGCCGATGCCGGATTTACTATGGTTCAGACTTCCCCGGTGCAGGGCTGCTATAATCCTGAAGGAAGTTCCAAAAAAATATTTGATGAAAATGTAACAGAGGGCAACTGGTATTATTATTATCAGCCTGTCAATTGGAAAATCGGCAATCAAATAGTCGGATCACGCGATGAAATGAAACAAATGATGGACTCTGCCGCAAAGTATAATATACGAGTAATCGTTGATGTGCTCCCCAATCACACAGCATTTGATGTCGATTGTGTGGATGACGAGATGATTGCGGCTGTCGGTGGTCGCGATAAATTGTATCATTCTCAGGGATTAAATCCTGTTCGTGATTATAACGATCGTTATCAGTGCACTCTGTGGGGGTCAGGCGGTCTGCCCGATGTTAACACCGAGAATCCAGATTTCCAGAAATATTATATGGAATTTGTCAATGACCTGTTGAGTCTTGGTGTCGGCGGATTCCGTTATGATACGGCTAAGCATATAGGTGTTCATTCTGACCCTGTAGATGCAGCATCAGGTGTAAAGGAAAATGATTTCTGGGATGTGGCTACAGGTCGCAAGGCGGTGAAAGGTGTTAAGCTTGCCGTGCCGTATGATGATTTGTTTGTTTACGGAGAGATACTACAGGATAAGAATGTCCCTGAAGCCGAATATGCCGACTACATGGGACAGACAGCATCAAGTTATGGCTATGTGCTTCGTGAAGTCCTTGAAAAGGGTAATGCAAAAGATAAGGATCTCAAAAATTGGTATCATCAGGCAGCCCCTGAATTTCTTACCACATGGGTTGAAAGTCATGACACTTATTGCAATGCTCACGAGAGTGCAGGTATGACTGACGAGCAGATTCGTACCGGATGGGTATTTCTTACTGCCCGTCAGAATGGAGTGCCGTTGTTCTTCAGCCGACCAATGGGTTCTACCCGACAGAATTACTGGGGAGACAATGTGCTTGGAGCAAGAGGCAATGATGAGTTCTTCCATCCTGAAGTTGTTGCAGTAAACCGCTTTCGTCAGGAGATGGATGGTCAGAAAGAAGATATTCAGGTATCGGAAAATGGTGAAGTGCTTGTTGTCAACCGAGGGAAAAAGGGCGCTGCTATTGTAAATATTTCCGGCTCGGCAAACGTTGTTGATGTGCCCACAGGTCTTGCCGGAGGCACTTATAAAGATGAAGTTTACGGCAAAGAGTTCAAAGTAAAGAAAGGTCGTTTGACCGGCATCGCCGCACCCCATCGCTCATACATCCTGAAGAAAAAATAACTTGATAAGTTTATATCTGAAACAGAGAGGGCATTCTGATCTCAATCAGGAATGCCCTCTCTGTTATTGTGTGTGGGGTATTATTCTAAAATCTTTTCTATCAGAACGAGTTTGATGCCTGTTATACCTTTGAATTCGCATGTCAGAAAGTCGGCTTCTGTGTAGCCGAAATTTTTGTAGAGATTGCGGGCGGGGATGTCTATTGCTTGAGTGTCAAGGCGAAGGCGGGTGCAGCCGGAAAGCCTTGCCATATTCTCAAAGAAACGCAAGAACTCGCTGCCACAGCCACATCCTTTATGCGCAGGGTGGACTACAAGAGTGTGGATTATGAGGATGTTGTCGTAGCTCTCCGGCTGATACCACTTCCCCTCAAAATACTCCGGCAATGGTGAGTGGTTGATGATGGCGGAAGCTATTACATTGCCAGAGCTTTCATCTTCCATCACGTAAAGGTCGCCGGCCGCAACATGTTCTTCGGCCCATGAACGCGTCGGATAAAGGTCGCGAAACCATAGCATGTCAAATCGGCCCTGTTCGATTTCATCGTGAATAAGGTCGTAAATGCAGGATATAGCGGGGATGTCAAGAGGTGTCCCTTTTCTTATTTTCATATGTCGATTTTGAACGGTTGTTTGGTGCAAAGTTATTAAAATCTCTGATATTATGGCTTTGCACCGTTTTAAAAGTTTAGGAGCTATTATTTGAAAATATTGGGAATAATTTTTAAATTTGTGGCTGTCATTATAATAATAATTAAGTAATGTATGACACTTATATGGCATCGGTTTGATTTAATATTTAATCTTAAAAAAATACCAAATCATAATCAATATAATTCTTTAGTTAATTAAAAAGAAATTTATATAATACCATTATGGCAGAACAAAAAGAAAAATTATTCGACCAATTCCCCCCGATTACCACAGAGCAATGGCGTGAAAAGGTCGATGCCGACCTGAAAGGTGTACCCTTTGAAAAAAAACTGGTCTGGCGCACAAACGAAGGATTTAATGTAAATCCGATGTACCGTTTGGAAGATATCGCTGACCTGAAAACAACTGATTCTCTTCCCGGTCAATACCCCTATGTCAGAGGTACGAGAGACAACAACGACTGGCTTACCCGTCAGGAAATTATTGCTGATGATGTTAAGGAAGCCAATGCAAAAGCGCTTGACGTGCTTACAAAAGGTGTTACGTCGCTCTATTTCAAATTATCGAAAAGCCAGATTAATGCAACAGATGTAAAGGCTCTTCTTGCCGGTATTGATCTAAATGCTGTCGAGATTAACCTTGGATGCTGCCCTGCCTGCGCAAAAGAACTTTGCGGCATACTTGTCGATGTCATTAAAGAAGCAGGTGCAGAAGCTTCATTCCGTGGTTCAATCGATTATAATCCCCTTCGCAAGGCACTCCGTCATGGCGGTGAAATACTTCCCGAAGCAGTCGCTGTTGCCAAGGATATGATTGAAATGGCAAAAGATATTGAAGGCCTTCGTGTTATCGCTATTGATTCAGTGATGCTCTCCAATGCCGGATGCTATATCTATCAGGAGCTTGGCTACGCATTGGCATGGGGCGCCGAATGGATGAGCCAGCTTACCGATGCCGGAGTCGATGCAGTCGATGCAGGCTGCGCAATCAAGTTTAACATGGGCATATCTTCAAACTACTTCATGGAGTTGGCAAAATTCCGTGCGGCACGTATGCTCTGGTCTCAGATTGTCAAGCAATATAATCCGGCATGTGATTGCGCATGCAAGATGTTGGTTCATGCCGAAACCTCTCGTTTCAACCAGACGATCTATGACGCACACGTCAACTTGCTCCGCAGCCAGACAGAATCGATGTCGGCCGCATTGGCAGGTGTCGACTCTATTACAGTTGTGCCGTTTGATGCTCCCTACAAGACTCCGGATGCCTTCTCTGAGCGTATCGCACGAAACCAGCAGTTCCTTCTCAAAGAAGAGAGCCATCTTGACAAGGTTGTAGACCCCGCCGGCGGTTCTTACTATGTAGAGACGCTTACTGTGTCTATCGCACAGCAGGCCTGGTCTCTTTTCCTCGACGTCCAGAAAAACGGTGGTTTCTTTGCAGCCGTAACCGAAGGTGCAGTCCAGAAAGCTGTCAATGAATCGGCTGCCAAACGCCATTCTGACATGGCTCGTCGCAAAGAGATACTTCTCGGTACCAACCAGTATCCTAACTTCAATGAACTTGCAGCAGGTAAAATTGAAAAGACCGGCTGTTCATGCGGATGCGGTCATTCGGATGGAGATGCTTCAAAATCATTGAACACTGCCCGTCAGGCAAGTGACTTCGAGGCTCTCCGACTTGCCACAGAGCATGCCGCCAACCGTCCCAAGGTGTTCATGCTTACGATAGGCAACCTTGCAATGCGTCTGGCGCGAGCACAGTTCTCGAGCAACTTCTTCGGTTGTGCCGGATATGAAATCATCGATAATATCGGATTTGATACAGTGGCTGAAGGTGTTGCCGCAGCATTCGACAAGCAGGCTGACATCATCGTACTCTGCTCATCGGACGACGAATACGCACAGTATGCGCCCGAAGCTTTTGACCTCATTAGTGGCAAAGCCAAGTTTGTTGTGGCCGGTGCACCTGCCTGTACGGAAGAACTTCAGGCCAAGGGCATAACCGACTTTATCCATGTCCGTTCGAATGTGCTTGACACTCTCCGTAAATTTAATGCCGAACTTTTAAAATGATTTCTGATAAATGAGACCGGATTTTTCTAACATCAATATAACAACCGATGCTTTTGCATCGCAGGCCGCTCCTCTGCAGGAAGGCGAGCAGTGGCTGACCCCTGAACTTATCCCAGTTAAGCCTATTTATACGAAGGCTGACCTTGAGGGAATGGAGCACCTCAATTACGTTGCCGGTATTCCGCCGTTCCTCCGTGGTCCGTATTCAGGCATGTATGCAATGCGTCCCTGGACTATCCGCCAGTATGCAGGTTTCTCCACCGCGGCAGAGTCAAACGCGTTCTATCGCCGTAACCTTGCGTCTGGTCAGAAAGGTCTTTCCGTTGCGTTTGACCTCGCTACTCACCGCGGTTACGATGCAGACCACGAACGTGTAGTCGGTGACGTCGGTAAAGCCGGTGTGTCAATCTGCTCGCTCGATGATATGAAAGTGCTGTTCGACGGCATACCCTTGAACAAGATGTCAGTGTCAATGACAATGAATGGCGCTGTGCTCCCTGTACTCGCATTCTATATCAATGCAGGACTCGAACAGGGTGCTAAACTCGAAGAGATGGCCGGAACAATTCAGAATGATATTCTTAAGGAATTCATGGTGCGCAACACCTATATTTACCCGCCAGAATTCTCAATGCGTATCATTGCCGATATCTTCGAGTACACCTCGCAGAATATGCCCAAATTCAACTCGATTTCTATTTCGGGTTATCACATGCAGGAGGCAGGTGCAACTTGTGACATCGAGCTTGCCTACACACTCGCCGATGGTCTTGAATATCTTCGTGCAGGCGTGAACGCAGGCATGGATATTGATGCTTTTGCTCCCCGTCTTTCTTTCTTCTGGGCTATCGGCATGAACTTCTTCATGGAAATAGCCAAGATGCGTGCCGCACGTATGCTTTGGGCAAAGATTGTAAAACAGTTCAATCCGAAGAACCCGAAGTCGCTCGCACTGCGTACGCACTCGCAGACTTCCGGATGGTCGCTTACCGAGCAGGATCCGTTCAACAACGTTGGCCGCACCTGTATCGAGGCAATGGGCGCAGCTCTCGGCCATACCCAGTCGCTGCACACCAACGCTCTTGACGAGGCAATCGCATTGCCGACTGATTTCTCGGCCCGTATTGCCCGCAATACCCAGATCTACATCCAGGAAGAAACCTATATCACCAAGGAAATCGACCCCTGGGCAGGTTCTTATTATGTAGAGTCTCTCACCAACGAAATCGCACACCGTGCATGGCAGCACATCCAGGAGATTGAGAAACTCGGCGGTATGGCCAAAGCTATCGAGACCGGTCTTCCCAAACTCCGCATCGAGGAAGCTTCGGCGCGCACACAGGCCCGTATCGACTCCGGCCGTCAGACCATCGTGGGTATCAACAAATACCGTCTCGACCACGAAGATCCCATCGACATCCTTGAGATTGATAATACCGAGGTACGTAAAGAGCAGATCGAGCGTCTTGAAGAGGTTAAGGCTCACCGCGATGAGAAGGCGGTTAAAGAAGCCCTCGCTGCTATTACGGAGTGTGTACGCACAAAGAAAGGCAACCTTCTTGACCTTGCTGTCAAAGCGGCAGGTTTGCGTGCCACATTGGGCGAGATCTCAGATGCGTGCGAAGAGGTTGTAGGACGTTATAAAGCAGTAATCAGAACTATTTCAGGCGTGTATTCCAACGAAACAAAACAGGATCCCGACTTCATCAAAGCTCAGCAGATGTGTCAGGAATTTGCAAAGAAAGAGGGTCGTCAGCCCCGTATCATGATTGCCAAAATGGGTCAGGACGGACATGACCGCGGTGCTAAGGTTGTTGCAACAGGATATGCCGACTGCGGTTTCGACGTCGACATGGGACCATTGTTCCAGACTCCGGCCGAAGCTGCCCGTCAGGCTGTTGAGAATGACGTGCATATTCTCGGTGTTTCATCTCTTGCTGCAGGTCACAAAACTCTTATCCCGCAGGTAATTGAAGAGCTCAAAAAACTCGGCCGCGATGATATCATGGTAACTGCCGGAGGTGTAATTCCTGCACAGGATTATGATTTTCTCTATAAAGCCGGTGTTGCCGCTATCTTCGGCCCCGGTACACGTATTCCTGTCTCGGCAATAAAAATGTTGCAGATATTAATGGACGAGGAATAACAGTTTAACTGATAGATAATCAACGGCGGGTGGTTTTTAGGAACTATCCGCCGTTATTTGTGTCGTTTTGAAATGTCGTTAAAAAGTCGTATATTTGCATTATTTTTGAGAAGACTGCGGTTTAAAACGCAGCATGCTTCTTTTTGGTGATTTATATATTAAACATATTTTAATCGATTAAGAAAAAGTACTGTATGTGTGGAATAGTTGGTTACATAGGAAATTCACAATGTTTTCAAGTTCTGGTTAAAGGCCTTCATCGCTTGGAATATCGTGGATATGATAGCGCAGGTGTGGCTATTTTAAATCAAAGTAATGAACTAAATCTATATAAGACGCGCGGAAAAGTCGCTGATTTGGAAAATTTTTGCCAGTCAAAAGATATTGAAGGGACTATTGGTATCGCCCATACACGATGGGCTACACATGGAGAACCCAACGATATAAATGCTCACCCTCACATGAGTGCCGACGGGAATCTTGCGATTGTACATAATGGTACTATTGAGAATTATAATGTGCTCAAACAGGCCTTGATTAAGCACGGGTGCGAATTTAAAAGCGAAACTGATACGGAGGTGCTTGTGCAGCTTATACAATATGTTAAGGAAAACAATAACTGTACGCTTGTCGAGGCTGTTACTGAAGCTCTTGGACAGGTGGTGGGCGCATATGCAATAGCTGTAGTTGACCGTAATACTCCCGACACAATAATTGCAGCTCGTAAGAGTTCTCCTCTTGTTATCGGTATCGGAGAGGATGCAACTTATCTGGCCTCAGATGCGACTCCGATTATTGATTATACAGATAAGGTTGTTTATCTCAATGATGATGAAATCGCAATCATAAAGAAAGGCGAACCATTGCGAGTGGTTACTTCTGATAACGAGCCGTCAAATATTGATATCCAGACGTTAAAGCTCTCTGTTTCGCAACTTGAAAAAGGTGGTTATCCTCATTTCATGCTGAAGGAAATTTTTGAGCAGGCTTCAACTATTGAAGACAGTATACGCGGGCGTGTGGTGAACAACCATATTCAGCTCTCAGGCGTAGATGAAAATCGCGAAAAATTCACGAAAGCCGACCGTATCATTATAGTTGCCTGTGGCACATCTTGGCATGCAGGCCTGATTGGTAAACGTCTTCTTCAGGATATCGCACGTGTGCCTGTCGAAGTGGAATATGCGAGTGAGTTCCGTTATTCTAATCCGGTCATTACTTCTCGTGATATCGTAATAGCTATCTCTCAGTCTGGCGAAACGGCCGATACTCTTGCTGCGATATCTCTTGCAAAGGAGAAGGGGGCTTTTGTTTACGGTATCTGCAATGTAGTCGGTTCTTCGATAGCGCGTGCTACTGATTCCGGAACATATATACATGTAGGACCGGAAATCGGTGTGGCATCAACAAAAGCTTTTACCGGTCAGGTGACGGTGCTTACAATGCTTGCGCTTGCTATCGGGCAATTGCGTAATACGGTGACGCCGGACACCCTTGTGCGAGTTGCATCGGCAATAGAAATGCTTCCTGCTCTTATTAAGGAAACGCTTAACCTGAACAAGACGATTGAGAAGCTTTCGAATACCTATACGTATGTTCATAACTTCCTCTATCTTGGTCGTGGCTACAATTACCCGTCGGCGTTGGAGGGTGCGTTAAAACTAAAGGAAATATCGTATATACATGCCGAAGGATATCCGGCTGCGGAAATGAAACATGGGCCGATTGCGCTCATCGACCATGAGCTTCCTACCGTGGTAATTGCACCAATGGATGATTTGCATGATAAGATTATCTCAAACATACAGCAGGTCAAGGCTCGTGGAGGGTCTGTAATCGCGATTGTGACTAAGGGAGATAAAGCAATAAAAGAGATTGCTGACCATACGCTGGAAATACCCAAAGTGCCTGAATGCCTCTCCCCCATCATTGTATCAATCCCGCTGCAATTGTTGGCATATCATATTGCTGTCAAGAAAGGCTGCAATGTCGACATGCCACGCAATCTTGCCAAGTCAGTCACTGTTGAGTGATTATCAGTAGACCTGAAAACATTTGTCTTGCTCCAATCGTTATCAATATCAAGATAACCTTATTGTCAATTTAAAATTAAATGTTATGGATGTCCAGAATATAATATCTGAATTGCAATCAAAATTTGGAGACAAGATCAATGTGGCCGCAATCACAGACCATCTTAAAGGTATTGATACGAGTAAATTTTCAATAACAGAGATTATTGAAAAAGTCAAAAGCGCCGGGCTTGTCGGAGATCTTGATGGCGATGGCGTAAAAGAAGGCGTTTTTGAGGAAATCAAAGGTAAGATTGGAAATATTTTCGGCAAATAAATATTGATGTGTCGCTTATATAATAGCGTATATTAAGATAAATACAAAATAAAGAAGTGGAACGAATCAAAAAAATCGTTCCACTTCTTTATTTTGTTAAGGTAGTATTTTATATATTTACAAATTTAAGTTAAATTTGTGTTATTTAACCTTAACTTTTCGTCATGAAAAAATTGATTTCAACACTTACATTAATCTCTGTTGGCTTGACAGGAGTTGCAGGTGTGTTGACGCCGGAGCAAGCTCTTAAACGTATTCAAGGCATGAATGCCATAAAATCAGTGGTATCATCAGTGAAGCAGAGTCCACGACTGGTATCTACACGTATTGCCGACAAACAACCTGCAGTATATTTATTTTCGGCCGCTGACGGCGATGGGTATTTTGTTCTTTCAGCAGATGATTGTGTGCCCCCGCTACTTGGTTATGGAAAAGCAGAAGATTTTGACGTATCAGATATCAATCCAGCTATGCAATGGTGGCTTGATGAATACGCAGCACAGATTGAATGGATGCGTGAAAACGGCAATCGTTCAGAGTATTCAGCAACGTCTCAACAGTCCGACCGTCCGGCAATAGCTCCTCTTATGTCAACAACGTGGGATCAAAATGAGCCATACAATTATCTTTGCCCAATGGATCAAATTGGATATATGCATTGTCCTACGGGTTGTGGTGCAACTGCAATGGCACAAGTGCTTAATTATCATCGTTATGCTTCGATGGCTTTTGACTGGGCAAACATGCTTGACAGCTATTCCGGCACTTATAATGATAAACAGCGCAATGCCGTGGCAAAACTGATGTTGGAATGTGGGAATGCAAGTCGTACAGTGTATAATAGCTTTGAGTCATCATCTACGCCACAGCAAATTATGAAAGGGCTTGTTTCATTAGGATATGATAAATATATTGCCAATCCGTATATGGCGAAATACAGCGTCAAAGGATGGAATGATTTTATGTATGACCAGCTTTGTGATTACGGGCCTGTGATTATTAATGGATTCAGAGGTAAGACGGGGCATGCATTTGTATGCGACGGCTATGCTGGCGATGGATACTTCCATATGAATTGGGGATGGGGAGGTAGATCTGACGGATATTTCAAACTTACAGCTATGACTCCTGAAGAACAAGGCTCTGGAGGCTCTTCAGGAGGATATAACAGCAATGTGAATGTGATAGCTAATATTTGCCCATCAACTTTGGGCATGAAACCAAACTATATATTATCTACGGGAAGCTTCAGTGTAAAAGTTAGCGAAATTTCACTGGGAGAAGAATTTACTATCAATAGTCTTATTCAAAACAGAAATGAGGGCTCTTTCAGAGGCGCAATTGGATATAAGCTTGTGTCAGAGGTCAATGATAACGAACAATATTTTGTAATAAAAGAACAGGTATATATCGCAGGTGGAAATTCAATTTATAACCTCAGTGCTTCAATACCGGAGGATGTGGCTGACGGTAAATACCGCATGTATCTTGTCTATAAAGGCGGCGAAGAAGATGACAATGGCTGGCGTCGAATAAATGTGTCAAGTTATGAGCCGTCATACGTCAATGTTGTAGTTGAAAACGGAGTAGCGTATTTCTCCGATGGAATAGGCGTAGATCTGTCGGTTGAAATTGATAAATTTGATACTCCATTCTTTATAGACTGTGAATTCCGTTTTAATGCTACTATTGTAAACAATGGTGAAGGGGATTATCGAAACTATGTTTATGCTGTGCTCTATGGCGAAGATGAAACAACAAAATATGCATATGGAGACAACACGCCATTATTCGTGCTTTTGAGTGGTGATAGCGCTGATTTCGAATACATTTCGGAATTCAGTAAATATAGAAACATGACAATTAGCCCCGGCACATATAAGCTCGCGTTTGTTGACTATTATAACAATGTGGTCAGCGAGATGTATATCATTGAGATACAAGAAAAACCAGATACAAGCCAGGCGCAGATTGAAATCATACGTGAAGGTACTGGATTTAAGGGTAATCCTGATAATGTCAATAATAATGATATTGACTTTGAAGTGAATGTAAAATCAACGGGCGGATATTTTATCGGACAAATTTGGGCAAAATTCTTTAAGGAAGGGTCTTCATATTCCAATCAAACGCTATATAGCAATACATTATACATTCCACAGGATGAAACGCAGACAATACATATAGCCGGAGCTCTTCCAGATCTCGAAATCGGCAAAAGTTACGATGTGGCTTTGTATGCCAAGAGCGGTAAACTGACCGATACAATTGCTACGCTTCACATTAATGCAAGCACGACTTCGGTTAATGTCGAGGATAAAGGAGTGAAGGAAGTCGTGTCAAGGCAGCTTTTTACCCTGACTGGCATTAGTGTGGATGTAGAAAATGTATGTAACGGAATCTACATAGAACGAATAGTTTATTCTGATGGCTCGGTGGAGTCATTTAAACACATGTTGAAATAGTTCATTATAAATAATAATTGCAGAAAAGCGATGGCTCCATTATCCGGGTCATCGCTTTTCTGCAAAAACATTATGTTTGTTTTGGATGAGAAATTAAGGCGGTTGCCGTCTGAAAAATGACTTTCGCATTTACATTTTGGGCGAATTTTAACAAAAGTGTTGGATAAAACGACAAAATTATCACATAAACGTTAAAAATACTTTGCAAAGTGATATTTTAGCAATTAAAAATAGTTATCTTTGTAGAAGCAAGTCGAAAATGCGCATATCGCACAAGAATATGAGGATATCAATTTGCAAAACGTTGGTCCTGATTTAGTGCTGCGATGACGATTTAATTCAAACAAGGTATCAGTACAAAAGGTATGAAAGTATTGAAGTTTGGCGGAACATCGGTCGGTACACCCGCAAGTCTCCGCAATGTAAAGAATATAGTAGAGAGCTCGACTGAGCAGGTTATAGTGGTCGTTTCCGCGCTTGGCGGCATTACGGACCAATTGATTAATACTGCAAAGCTCGCGTGCAAAGGAGATATTTCTTACCTTCAGATTTACGCGTCGATAGTCGAGCGTCATCTGCGGGTTATAGATGAGGTGGTTTCGGAAGACAAACGCCTTGATGTAAAATCAATAGTAAATCCATTGCTTGAAGAACTCGGCAATGTATTCAGAGGTATTAATCTGATTAAAGACCTGTCGCCGCGTACGCTTGACGTTGTGGAGAGCTATGGTGAGAGGTTGTCGAGTGTAATTATTTCAAGGGTTATTGACGGGGCTACATATTTTGACTCGCGTAATTTTATCATAACGAAGAAACAGTTTGGCAAACATGTACTGGATACTGAAGCTACATCAAAGGCCATACATGCCGTATTTGATAATGCGGATTTCAATATAGCCATTCTCCCCGGCTTCATATCTTCTGACAAGGATGGCGATATTACCAATCTCGGGCGAGGAGGAAGCGACTATACTGCAGCTATCATGGCGGCTACTCTCGATGCAGATGCTCTTGAGATCTGGACCGATGTGGACGGTTTCATGACGGCTGACCCGCGAGTTATCGATAAGGCATACGTCATCGATAACCTTTCATTTCCCGAAGCAATGGAGCTTTGCAATTTCGGAGCCAAGGTGATATACCCGCCCACCATTTATCCTGTGTTTCACAAGAATATTCCCATAAGGGTAAAGAATACCTTTAATCCGTCAGCAAAGGGCACTCTGATATCGTCAGACCATCGTTTTGCCGAGGGAAAAGCGATTAAAGGGATTTCGTCAATCAATGACACCAGCCTTATTACTGTGTGCGGACTGGGTATGGTAGGCATATATGGAATCAACGCTCGTATTTTTGATGCATTGGCTCGTAATGGTGTCAGCGTATTCCTTGTGTCTCAGGCTGCCAGTGAGAACAATATATCAATCGCAGTAAAATCGTCGGAAGCGTCTTTGGCTGCCGATGTGATATCAGAAGAGTTCAAACTTGAACTTCAGCGTGGTGAGCTTACCGGGGTTGACATTACGGATGACCTCGCTACAGTTGCTGTGGTCGGTGAAAACATGAAACATACGGCCGGTATAGCAGGGAAGCTGTTCAATACACTTGGTCGTAATGGTATAAGTGTGATAGCGTGTGCGCAAGGTGCGACAGAGACCAATATTTCTTTTGTAATAGAGCGTCCGAATCTGACCAAGGCGTTGAATGTCATTCATGATTCGTTTTTTCTGTCGGAGACACAGGTGTTAAATCTGTTTATAGTCGGCATTGGAAACGTAGGTCGGAGATTATTGTCGCAAATACGTCATCAGCAGGAGAAACTGCTGAAGGAAAAAGCTTTGCAACTGAAAGTTGTCGGAATCGCGAACTCCAAGAATGTGCTGTTTGACCCCGAAGGAATCAATTTGTCTAATTATGAGGCAAGACTGCGGGAGTCGACGATAAGTGCGACTCCAGAGAATATTCGAAATGGGGTCATAGGAATGAACATATATAACCCTGTATTTGTCGATTGTACGGCTTCGGTAAGTATTGCCGAATATTACGCCGACTTGCTTTCCAATAATGTCAATGTAGTGGCAGCTAATAAAATCGCGGCATCTTCCGATTACGATAACTATTATAATCTCAAGAAGATTGCCCGTAAAAAGGATGTCAAATTCCTATTCGAGACAAATGTCGGCGCCGGATTGCCTATCATAAATACGATAAACAATCTGATAAATTCAGGCGACAAGATATTGCGCATAGAAGCCGTGGTCTCCGGAACACTCAATTATATATTCAATGTGTTGAGCAAAGATATTCCGTTGAGCAAGGCGATACAGATGGCGCGTGAGGCCGGCTACTCAGAGCCAGACCCGCGCATTGACTTGTCGGGAAAAGATGTCATACGCAAACTGGTAATTCTTGCCCGGGAAGCCGGTTATCGGGTAGAACAGGAAGATGTGAAACGCGACCTGTTTATCCCGGAAAAATATTTCGAGGGTTCGATAGATGATTTTTTCAAAACAATTACGGACCTTGACGATACTTTCGAGAAAAAAAGAATAGAGGCTGAAAATAAAAACGAGCAGTTCCGGTTTGTAGCAAAGCTTGATGAGAACAAAGCTTCTGTCAGTCTGCAGATGGTTACTCATGACCATCCGTTCTATTCCCTTGAAGGAAGCAACAATGTCATATCGCTGACGACTGAGCGGTATAAAGAATATCCGATAATAATAAAAGGATATGGCGCGGGAGCTGATGTGACAGCTGCCGGAGTATTTGCCGATATTATAAGTATCGCCAATATCCGGTAGTCATAATGAATTTAAGATGATAATCTTATGAAACATATTATAATACTTGGAGATGGGATGGCGGATGAGCCAATCGGTAGTCTGGACGGTCAGACTCCGATGCAATATGCCATCACGCCGGGATTCGACTATCTTGCGAAAAACGGAGTGAGCGGTATGTTGAATACCGTCCCCGAGGGATTCGCACCAGGCAGCGAAATCGCTAATCTTGGCATACTCGGCTATGATGTAAGCAAAGTATACGAGGGGCGCGGCTCGCTCGAAGCTGCAAGTATGGGAGTGGATATTGAAGCCGATGAAGTGGCGATGCGTTGTAACATCATCTGTGTGGAAAACGGAAAAATCAAAAACCATTCGGCCGGACACATATCGACTGAAGAAGCCTCCCAGCTTATAGAAACACTTCAAAATGAACTTGGCTCGGAGATAATATCATTCCATTGCGGTGTATCTTATCGACATCTTCTCAAGATAAAAGGTGGGAAAAAAGATGTTGATTGTACACCCCCGCATGATGTCCCCGGAGCAGAAGTGGATAGTGTATTGCCAAAAGCTTTGACCGATGATGCAAAGCCGACATGCGATATGCTCATAGATCTGATGAGACGTTCGTATGAGGTGCTGATGAAACATCCCGTCAACAGACGCAGGATGGAAATTGGCAAAGACCCTGCAAACATGATATGGCCATGGTCTTTGGGATATCGGCCCTCTATGGCGACATTAAATGAGCTATATGGTATAAATAAAGGGGCTGTGATTTCAGCCGTGGACTTAATCAAAGGAATCGGTTGTTATGCAGGATTGGATGTGCTTGAGGTAGAAGGCGCTACCGGACTTTATGATACCAATTACGAAGGCAAGGCAAAGGCTGCCGTAGATGCCCTTAAAAGTGGCTATGACTTTGTATTCCTACATGTTGAAGCCAGTGATGAGGCCGGGCACGAAGGTGACGTAGATCTCAAAGTGAAAACTATCGAGTATCTTGACAAACGCATAGTACAACCGGTAATTGCCGCTGTAAAGGAAATAGAAGAGCCGGTCAGCATCGCATTGTTGCCCGACCACCCTACTCCATGCCATTTGAAAACGCATACGGCCAATCCTGTGCCGTTTGTGATATGGCGTCAGGAAATGGAGCCGGACAGCGTTGTATTCTTTGACGAGCAGTCGGCAAAAAATGGCGCATACGGCAACAGGTCGGTGCTCGAATTCATGCCGTTGTTTCTCAATCATTAAACACTCGCTTGTTAAAAAGCTACAAAAACAAATATAAATGAAATATTACAGTACAAACGGGAATGCACCGATGGCATCATTGAAAGATGCTGTGATAAAAGGGCTCGCTCCCGATGGCGGATTGTATATGCCTGAGCGTATATCTGTGATACCGAAGGCGTTTTTTAACAATCTGGAGGATATGTCGTTCCAAGAAATTGCGTATGTGGTTGCCAACACTCTTTTCGGAGAAGATATCGAATCCGACAAGCTGAAGGCCATAGTCTATGATGCGCTTAATTTCCCCATACCGTTGAAAAAAGTTGAGGACAATATATATGTGCTTGAACTTTTCCATGGTCCGACCCTTGCATTTAAGGATGTCGGCGCTCGGTTTATGGCCCGGCTGCTTGGATACTTCAACGAGAAGGAGCAGGATGGCAAGGATGTAAACGTGCTTGTCGCCACTTCCGGTGATACAGGTAGCGCTGTCGCAAACGGATTTCTCAACGTTCCCGGGGTAAATGTCTTCGTGCTTTATCCGAAAGGTAAGGTGAGCCGTCTGCAGGAAATGCAGTTCGCTACTCTGGGCTCGAATATACATCCATTGGAGATTGACGGAACATTTGATGACTGTCAGGCAATGGTCAAGGCGGCATTTGTAGATGAAGAGCTGAATGGAAAAATGAAACTGACTTCGGCCAATTCAATCAATCCGGCACGTTTCCTTCCGCAGATGTTCTATTATTTTTGGGCTTACGCGCAGTTGCTGCGGCTAACGCAGGATGAAAATGTCGGTGATAAACTTGTGTTCTGTGTGCCGAGCGGAAACCTCGGGAATATCTGCTCTGCTTTGATTGGCAATAAAATGGGACTTCCGGTGAAACGCTTTGTTGCAGCAAACAACCGTAATAGAGTGTTTACCGACTATCTTATTAACGGAACATATTCGCCAAAGTCTTCGATTCTTACCGTAGCGAATGCTATGGATGTAGGCGCACCGTCAAACTTTGCCCGCATACTTGATTTGTATGGCAAGGATTACGGAGTTATTTCCGAAAAGATATCAGGTTACAGTTATGATGATGGAGAAATACTCAATATCATTGATAAAATTTATCGTGAGAACGGATATCTGCTCGATCCTCATGGCGCAACCGGATACCTTGCGCTCAAAGACAGTCTTAAAGAAGGTGAAATCGGTATATTCCTCGAGACTGCTCATCCTGCCAAATTCAAGGAGACAGTGGAAAACAGCATCAAGGAAACAATCGAAATCCCCGATGCCTTGCAGAAATTTATTTCTCGTCAGAAACAATCTGTCAAACTTCCTGCAACATTCTCGGCATTAAAAAAACATTTGTTATCAACTAATTTATAATTTTATTACCATGGCAAACAAAAGAAATCTTAAGAAACAGATCCGCTATATATGCGGTGATATTGCAGGCGAATCGCTTTTGGCAAAAGCTCTTATTCCCAGCATTGATAAGGATGCAATGACTGATGTCATAATTAAAACAGCAGAATTGCAGACAACAGCTTTGTGTCGCACTAATATCTCATTTGACAAGACTCCGAAGGATTTTGAGAACAAAGCGCAATATCGTGCGGCGCGCAGCAAATACTATCGTCAGGCGTTTGGAAAATTGTCGGAAACATTCAACAATCAGATATTGGCTGTTGTTAAGGAAATGAATGCGGCTATGCCTAAAAAGAAATAGTATAATCTTATTATTAAAATTGGAATTATGGGCTTTTCACGATTTATATTATGGGTTATGGGATGGAAAGTGCGGGTAATCGTTCCTGACTACCCAAAAGCCATAATATGTGTGGCGCCACATACCTCCAATTGGGATTTTATAATCGGGAAGCTGGCTTATGCTTCAGTCAGACGCAAAGCCGGTTTCCTGATGAAAAAATCTTGGTTTTTTTTCCCGTTGGGCTGTATATTCCGGGCAATGGGAGGAATACCAGTATCGCGAAGCGGCAATAGCAACGAGTCGTCGGTAGACCGACTTGTTGAGTTGTTTGAAAAGAAAGATAGGCTGACGCTTGCCATTACTCCAGAAGGCACGCGAAGTCTCAATTCTCACTGGAGAACCGGATTCCTTAATATTGCCCGTATGGCTAATGTACCGATATTGCTTGCTGCGATAGATTTTAAGGATAAGGTGGCCCGTATTGAGAAAACCTTCTTCCCGACAGGGGACAATGAGGCTGATTTGCGGGCAATCAAGGATTATTATAAGGGAGTGACCGGCAAATATCCTGAAAAATTCACTGCTGAGTAGCTCTGTTGCTCCTGAATTTACTGAAGAATTTGCCGAAACGATAATTATCACATCTTGATTATGCACAGATTGAAAGTTGCGACATTCCCCATGAAGATTGCATGGGCTGACCCGGAGGAAAATCTTCGTAGTGTGGAGGCTATGGCATCCAGAGTAGCTCCGGATACAGACATTTTGGTCTTGCCGGAATTATTCAGTACCGGATTTATGCAGGACAGTCAGGTGATTTCTGCACTTGCCGAGCCTATATCAGGCGCCACGGTTTCAAAAATTAAGGAACTGTCAAGAATGTTTGGCTTTGCTATTGCCGGTTCTTTTCTGTGCCGTGTTGGAGATAAAATATACAATAGGAGTTTCTTCATAGAGCCTTCTGGCGAGGAGACATTTTATGACAAACGCCACCTGTTTTCTCTTAGTCTTGAACATCAGCTTTTTACTCCAGGCATTAAATTGCCTCCGGTCATTCGTTTCCGAGGCTGGAACATCTCTCTGATAGTATGTTATGATTTACGTTTTCCCGTGTGGTGCAGAAATAGGCGTCACTCCTATGATATAATGTTGGTGCCGGCTAATTGGCCTACTTCCCGAGGATATGCATGGAAGCATCTTGCTATAGGCCGGGCGATTGAAAATCAGGCCGTTTATGTTGGAGCCAATCGCGGAGGTTCGGATGATTTCGGCGATTACGACGGCCTCTCATTTATTGTAAACGGACTTGGTAGTATTATATCGGATGAAGATAAAGATAGCGGACTTGTCTATGCCGCATTTGACCGGGATGAACTTGTGAAAATACGAGAAAAGCTACCTTTCGGCAACGATGCCGATGATTTTGCCTTGGATTGTGAACAATTATTTAGAAACTAAAATGTTCATAATATCATGCAGCTGGGGCAAGACTGCTTCTATTCCATCATTTATTATAGTGAATACTCTTGGGTGAGGATTCACGACAGTGTTATTCTGAGCTTTGATACGGTTTAAAACTTCGTCGTAACTAAGATTATTGCGGTGCATTACGCGTTTTATACGGATTTCAACCGGGGCGGTAACTTCTATTACCGCGTCAACCATTTTATCTATTTCGCTTTGATATAGAATTGCAGTCTCGACAAAAATAGTTTTTTCGGAACGACATTTTCGCCAATTATCTATATCTTCCCTTACTGCTGCGTGTGTTATCCTGTTAAGCGACGCCAGCTTGTCCGGATTTTTGAAAACTATATCGCTGACGACTTTTCGGTCAAGAGAGCCGTCGGTAGAGAGACAGCATCTCCCCAGGCTGTCTCCGATAGCTTCGCGTATGCATTTGCTTTCATCAATCAATCGGCGAGCGCGATTGTCGCAGTCATATACTTCGTAGCCCATCGACATCAGCATGTGGGCCACTACACTTTTCCCCGAACCAATTCCTCCACTGATAGCTATTAGCATGATTTGTAGTGATTATATGTTATTGATTGTCAGTAGTGGGCTCGCCGCCTGATGTATGACCGGCATTTTGCTCGATAAGATATTCGACCTCAGCCGGATTGCAATCGGTATTGTGATAATAATCAGGAATTTGAGTTAAATTGACGTGCGCACTGGTCGCATTGGTGTCAATTTCACGGAAATTGACAATAGCGACAGGTGTTGCCCCATCATTTTTAAACATACTCATCGGCACCAGATAGCTGAGTTCTATATTGGCGGGGAAGGTATGCACTGAGATGCTTTTCGGCTGGTTGATTACCTGAATCGGCAAAATGCGTTTTTTTGCGACAAGAGGTTCTACAGGGATTGTAACTGATATCCTTGAAGGCTCCACTCTGGTGCCTGGCGGCGATATCAAAGCGACTTCAATTGTGGTGGTATCGGTCAGATTGCGCAATGAAACATGTTCGGTCTGTACATTGAGCATTGATGTCGGGATGCCGTTGAGCGAATATACCGTGACACTGTCAAATTTACATTCCATTTCGCCATATGCGATAAATTGGGGTTCGGTTGATGCCGTTATGTCGAAAAAAATCGGGAGTCTGTCACCCGGACGTGTGGTGGTGAGCAGATTTATCGAGTCAGGGCGGATTGACAATATCTCGCATCCTGAACCGAACGAGTTGCGTATGTTATTGCTCAGCATCTCCTGATTTATCACTATGCGGTTGTCCCCCTTGGATATGAAATCCTGATATTTGATTCTGACTTTTGGAGGATTTCCCCAGTCGTATTTTATCAGTGCTCGTCCTTTATCTTTTACGCTGACATCAATATACTGCGGAGGACGCGTAATGAAAGTCGTTCCGGCCGGAATGTCGCTGATTTCTACCGGAAGACGGTAATCTCGCTGTATTGTCTCGTTTAGTGTCATCAGAAACCAGAAAATAGTCGAAATTAGCAAGAATATCAAAAAAGTGAATATGGAGCGTCCTCGCCCGGAGGTGGCTTTCTGTCTGACACTTGATAATAATGCTTTTATATCCATGACTGATTTCTGGTAAATTTACTTAGAGAGTGTCTGGATTTAATTCAAATTAAGGCTGAGAGAATTTATTGGGGAAACTCCGCGGGTTGAAGAAGGAGCATAGTGAGCTATGCGACTGATGAACCTTGGCGGAATTAACCAAAAAGGCCTCAGGATTAATTTGAAGTTTTTGCTTTCGTTCTCTTTTATTGTTAATTATGGCTTAAATCAAACGCTCTCTTAATCGCGGCAGTTTGTGCCGGCTTTATAATTTAGAAAGGGGTACTCTTAAACGTGAGCACCCCTTGTGTATCTGATTGTCTCAGGGTTTTGTCCCGGAGTCGTTTGGTGATACTGCTATTTGGCCTGTGCGGCTTGAGTATCGGCAGCCGACGGATATACGGAGCCTTTGTCGATTTTGATGTTCACGCCGTCACCTATATTGATGATGAAAGTAGTATCTTTCACACCGGTGATTTTGCCATATATACCTCCGGCTGTCACTACATGGTCTCCTTCTTTGAGTGCTTCGCGGAATTTGCGCATCTCTTTCTGCTTTTTCTGCTGGGGACGGATAAGAAGGAAATAGAATACGGCGATAAGCACAACAATCATGATAAGACCGCTGTAGTTGTTCTGTGGGGTAGCTCCTGATTCGCTTTTTGCGCCCTCACCTGTCGAGGACGTTGTCGTAGTGGCCTGCTGCCCAACTGCGCTGTCATCTGACTGAGAGGCAAATGAAATAAATGATGTCTGCATTGTACTATGTGATTTAATTGTTTTTTTACAAAGATAGTTATTTATTTGAAAACAGCAATACTTTTGCTTTCCTATTGCTTAAATATTTTAAGAGGCAGTATTGCCACAATTATTTTTTGTTTTCAAAAGACTTTTGCAGCTGATTGTTCTCGCGAAGATAATTGATGATTGAAAACAATACGCCGTTGATAAACTGCCCGCTGCGCGGAGAGCTGTAGTAGTTGGCAATCTCAATGTATTCGTTAAGCGTGACCGGTACAGGAATTGCGGGGAAATTGAGAAGCTCGGTAATGGCAGTTGTGAGTATTACGATATCCATCAGGGCGATGCGCTCGGTATCCCATTGCGAGTCGTTGATAAAGCGGTCGATAAGTTCACGATAGTTGTCGGCATTGTTGACGGCATCGACAAACAGTGTTTCACCGAATACGGCATCCTCTTCGTCTTTGAACATCGGCATCAGTTCCAGCCTGTGGTTGCTGTCAGCAGCGGTTCTGCGCAGGGTCTTGAGTACGAAGGTGCCCACAATGCTTATGTCGTCGTTCCAATATACCGAACGGCTCTCAAGGGCTTCGGCCAAAGCGTCTGAGGGTATGACGATATCTTTGAACAAATTACGCCAAAATTCGCAGTCAGACTGAAATTCGCGATCTTTGCTCGACATATATTCTTTATATACATCGCTTTTAAGTATGTTGTCAAGAAGATCCTTTATCAGATAATAATCATTTTCCCATGAAAACGGATTTTCTTTTAGGTAGGCGTTGAGAGACTGAGAGTCGCTGATAGCCTCAATAAGGCCGTTTTCGATAAATTTGAGATTTGGATTTAAATCGTCTGCTGTAGGAAGGTATTTGTCCTTGGCTGCTTCGATCTGTTCCTCACGGAGGCGTGTTATATCTTTGGGGAGGAGAAGCAGACCGGCATAGAGCCGATAGGCCTGTTCAAGAGAGTCCTGGAGGCTTTTGCGTGAATTTACCATGGCTGATTTCACATCGTAGAAATCGCGCAAAGTGTCAATAGCCATTTTTATGCCGTTTTCAAATCCGACAATGGTGAAATCCTCGTTCCTGCGGGCTGCTTCGACAAATTTGTCATCTTTCAGCATTATTGACTCGAGAATGACAGACCAGAATTCCACATCTTCGCCAATCGATTTTTTGCGTTTTTTTGAGAAATCTTTAGCGGCGGCAGATTCGCATATCTCATCCAGAAGATAGCTGAGGCAGTCTGCATATTGAGATAAATCGCGGTCATATTTTGTCGTTAACTCCTGAAGCTCTGAATTTGAGGCCAGAGAGGATATGATCTTTGCATTGTGGATGGCCGGAGAAATCTGAGCTGTCGCAAGATTCGGAATTTCATCTTTAGGAGAAATCTTTCGTCCCGAGAGTTTTAGTATCAGCAACAGTGTATCAAGATACATCTCATAGGCGAATTTACTGTCGCGGGTCTTTTTTGACGGAGCCTCCTGAATGCGGAAATCGCTGCGGGTCAGCATAAAGCTGTAAAGCATTTGTATGACCTTAATGCGGATAAGAATGCGATTAATCATGAGTTTTTAAATGTACTATTAATTTATGCTGCAAAGTTACAACATTCATTCGAATTTTTGACATTTTTTATTCATTAAGTTGGGCAATAAAATTCAACATACAGATTAGAGTGTATGATAAACCTAATGAATCCAATGTTGTCCAGGTTACACGGATGTGCAGTTGGGGCGTCGGATATCCACTTCGTTATTTAAGTGGATTCCAACCTTGGGCAGTGATGGGAATTTCTGTTCCGTCACGAGTTATCATCGCGCATCCCAATGATTTGTCAGTGATGTGCCCTATTACTTTTATACCGGGAATGGATTTGATTTTTTCGTGGCAGTGAAGCGGCACCGTAAACAGAAGTTCATAGTCCTCTCCCCCGTTCATGGCTGCCGTAACAAGATTCATATTCAGCTCTTCTGCCATTATCGCGGTCTGATAGTCAATCGGAATTCTGTCCTCGTATATACGGCACCCGGTATCTGAAGCCTTGCATATGTGGAGAAGTTCAGATGACAATCCATCGGAAATATCCATCATTGAGGTAGGCTGGATATCGGCTTTTGCCAGCTCTTGAATAATATCTTTTCGTGCTTCGGGTTTTAACTGACGCTCTACAAGATATTCTTTCCCTTGAAATGCAGGAATAAAATCCTTTTGCCCCGCAGAGGCTACTTTTTCTCTTTCAAGCAACTGCAGCCCCATATAGGCGGCTCCGAGGTCTCCCGAAACGCAAATCAGGTCGGTATCGCGGGCACCGCTGCGGTATACAATCTTGTCCTTTGGCGCATCGCCTATGCATGTGATTGAAATTACAAGACCTGAACGTGAAGTCGTTGTATCGCCTCCGACAAGATCCACGCCATATATTTCACAGGCAAGTCTTATTCCGGAATACAAGGCTTCCATATGCTCGACTGTGAAGCGCTTTGAGATGCCCAGCGATACTGTAATCTGCCGAGGTGTGGCATTCATTGCATAAAGATCGGAGAAATTGACCACAGCCGATTTATAACCGAGGTGTTTCAGCGGAACATATGTCAGGTCGAAATGCACTCCTTCAATCAGCAAATCGGTGCTGACGAGCACTTCGGTTTCGTTATAATTCAATACGGCGCAGTCATCGCCTATTCCTTTGACTGTGGAGGCATTCTTAAGCTCTATGCCCCGTGTCAGATGCTCGATTAGTCCGAATTCTCCCAGCGAGGATATTTCAGTCTGCTTCTCTTCCATTATATAATTATATGCTTAAATAACAGGAAAGCGCCAAAACGCTTTCCTGTCAGGTTTATATTCAAGTGGCTTGTTACGCCACAATGATTACAGTTTTTCAATCATACCCTCGATAAGCTCTACCATTTTCGGTTCGGCTTTCTGGGCTGCGAGCTGCACCTCTTCGTGCGAAGGCACTTCAGTGATGTCTTTGCCGCCGAGGTCGGTGATGACAGATATGCCATATACCTCCATCGATGCATGGTTGGCAACAATGACTTCGGGCACTGTGGACATACCGACAGCGTCGCCGCCGATGATGCGGAAATATTCATATTCGGCAGGAGTCTCGAATGTAGGACCGGGGGTTCCGACATATACGCCATGCATCAGGTTGATGTCTTTAGATTCGGCAATTTCATCGGCGAGTTTTATGAGACGGTGGCTATATGCCTCGGTCATTGCAGGGAAACGCGGGCCGAGTTCATTGTAGTTCTTGCCACGCAACGGGTTTTCGGGGAACAGGTTTATGTGGTCGGTGATTGTCATGATGCTGCCCACCTGAAACTCTTTGTTCATGCCTCCGGCTGCATTTGACACGAATAAGGTTTCCACTCCGAGTGCTTTGAAAACTCTGACAGGAAATGTCACCTGCTTCATGTCATATCCTTCATAATAGTGGAAACGGCCCTGCATTGCAATGACTCGCTTGCCTCCCAATGTGCCGAAAATCAAGTTTCCGCTATGGCCTTCTACAGTAGATACGGGGAAATTGGGGATTTCAGTATATGGGATTATTTCTTGGTTTTCGATATGATTACGCAAACCACCGAGCCCGGTACCGAGAATTATGGCGATACGTGGCATGTCGGCCACGCGTGTGCGAAGATAATTCGCTGTCTGATTAATCTGTTCTATCATGGTTATTCTTATAAAATGAATTAATGATATAGTTAAAACGTTATATATTATGTAATGTTTTTGGAATATGCAATCGGGGGGACGTGTTATGTATTCAGAAAAAGTCAGTAAATCCGAAATGGCTTATCTGTTACGGAGCTTTTCCGAGATAACTTTTTTTAGCTCGTAGTCGAAGTTTTCCTGTCGTATATTGTCGAATTCAACGACAATCGGCTGATAGAATATTTCTGATTTGAGCCGGTGGGGAAAATATGGATTGTTGGCAAGTCTGACCGCATCTTTCTCTGTAGTGAGTATTATTTTGTGGTTGCCTTCCATCTCTTCGTATCTGCGTTCGATTTCCTGTATGTCTTTGCGAGTGAAGTTGTGATGGTCCGGGAAGACTTTTATTTTCACTCTTGGAGGATTGCGCTTTATCATTTTTACCAGCGGCTTCGGGTTGGCAATGCCTGATACAACCAGGACAGCATCATTCTCGTCCATCCACTGTAAAGTGGGGATATTGATTGCCTGCTCGGGGAATACAGGTTTCAGCGCCGGATATGTATATCGTGAGAAAAACAGCTTCTGGTAAGGGAACAGCTCCAGATTGTTGTCAAAAATGCGGTATTCGACAGGTTTGATGCGTTCCGGACACTTAGTGACGACAACAAAGTCGGCCCGATAGATTGCTTTATGCGATTCTCTCAATCGGCCCAATGGAAGTAGTTTGTCCATGAATATAGGTCGATTGAATTCCGTCAGGACTATTGATACCGTAGGCTTTACATACCTGTGCTGGAATGCATCGTCAAGCACAATGAGGTTTATTTCCGGGTCAATGCGCAACAATTCCTCAATTCCTTCACAACGATTTTCGCAGACTGCGACCGATACTTCGCGCCCGAATTTCTGAAAAATCTGATATGGCTCGTCTCCGAGGTCAAGAGGGGTCGAACGCGATGTGGCGAGTACAAAACCTTTGGTCTTGCGCTTGTAGCCTCGGCTTAGCATGCCGATATGATAGTTGTATTTAAGCAGGTTTATGATATATTCGGTGTGGGGAGTTTTGCCTGTACCCCCTGCTGCGATATTGCCGACCACTATGACCGGTACATCAAATTTATGCTGTTTAAGTATGTGCCATTTAAACATAATATTCCTTATACCTACTCCCAGCCCGTAAAGCTTTGACATCGGGAGAAGTATAAAGTTGGATACTATTTTATTGGCAGCCATGCTTATGATGCTTGTTTATAAACGTGCTTTTATGATTTGTGAAATTATTTACAAAGATAATCGTTTGGCATGTCGTTTTCAAGTAATTGCTTGTTTTTTTTAGTAAGAAGAGTTTTTATGCATATTTTTTAACAAAACTTTTCTGTTGGCACAGTGAATCAGAAATTGAAATGAAGCGCAACGCGCAGGCCGTGACGGTCAATGCCGGGAGTATTGCGGTATGTCAGCCGCCATACGTAATCGACACGCAGTATCTTGAATATATTGTCGATACCTGCCGAAATTTCCATATACGGTGTGCCTGTCATTTTTACAGGATTTGCTCCAACCGGGAATTGCGGCAACCACTTGTTGTGGATCGGATTGTTCTTGTCGCTAAGATGACCCCATACGCCACGGAAAGCGAATACCTCTCGTAACTTCAGCTTTTTTACATACGGAATATAATTGAATATGGCTCCGTTTGCCCAGTATGTCATGTCGAACACTGCGTAGGAATCTGTGATAAATTCCATGGGCGACAATAGAGCGAAACTTTCAGGTTGGATGGTGTATGAGAGATTTGCGTTTGGAATAAGCAGTTCGGTAAACGGAGTTGTACTCCACACATGTCCACCTTTGACTATTGCATCGATATATCCGAATGCCGACAGCCAGAACCGTTTTTGGAAACTTATCTCAGTTTTGTTGACTGTATACTTTGAACCACCCGGTTTCCCTCCGGGTGCATATGTGTGTGAAATCTGAAATACTGGTGCATCAAGATTGACCGGAATGCGGTGGCTTTTGGTCTGCATGAATTTCTCTCCAGGCGCGTATCTTAGTGTCAGAGTGAACGGAGTGAAATCCAAATGGGCTACATGGCTACCGTCACTATAACGGAACGGTATATAGCGGGTCGCTTCCTGACGGGTGTGAGCAACAGAAGCTTTGAGCGAAAAATTGTTCTCAAGCTCAAGCGTATAGTCTATGGCCGTCGACCGCTGATATATCATCAGGGTGTCTTTCATTCGTTTAAGCGACAGGAATATATTGTCTGGATTTGTAAATTCGTAGTTCTGCCCGACCGCTTCGGTGTCGTATTTATGGCTCAATCTGACTGAGTGTATGGGAAATTCTCGTGCATGACGTTTCTTTTCATTAAATGAATACTCTATTTCTGCTGAGTATTTCCACTTTCTGTCTTTTGTGCCATAGGCAAGATATCCGCGACTGAACCAATGTTTACTCAGTTTGGCCGTCGTCACACCGCCTATACGAAATCTTGTACCCTCGACATCGTTGAAGCTGACCAATGTATTGACCGGGCCGAATTCCACTTTGTCGCTTTTGCCCAAAGGGATATATCCTGACACCAATATGCCTATTACGCGTTCAGCCCATTTGTATACGGGCACTGAGTGTAAATCGGCAATGAGGGACCCTATTTCTTTTTCGGAAACACTGACGTCTTTTCCTCTGCGCTGTTCCCAAAATGAATTGTCCTTAAGAAATGCATCGGCCGAGGCGTAAGTCGAGCCGAGTCTGTCGTAAAGTTCCGGCCTGTCGCTTTCATCGAAATTGTGAGCGCCATATCTGGTATATTTCTGAGCGTAAATGCCTTGTGTGTTCGGTATCACTTCAAATTCAATAGTCAGTATGTCAGAGGTCTTGAGCCGGGTGCCGTCATCAAGGCGCTCGAATGTCTGGTCGAGATGAAGCGACTTTACGAAATTGACGTTTGCTTTGGGCGACAACGTCAGGGATACTTTCCGGATAAACATCGTCGGGTCATGTAGCGGAACAAAAAAGCGTCCGACAAAGCCGAATGTCGCATTATTGCGTGGCGCAAAACTCAATACCGCACAACTGTCATTGTCGACAACAATAGTATCTGACAGATAATATTTATAGAAATCGGGACCTATTTTTGACAGTGGACTTACAAAGCGGTTTCTCAGCAGGGTTACATCATTGCCGTACAGGTCGATGTCACGGAAAAAGTCTTCAAGAACCGCTTGTATCGCTTCCTGATTGGCTATGTCATCAAGTCCTTTGCGGCGTAATCCTGTTATATATTCTCTGGTAGCTTGCGGATTTTTGCGGTTATAGATATTTGAAACTTTTTCTTTTATGCTAATAGGCAATATCGGCTTGCCGGTGACTTCCGACGTGTCGACATATTCGTTGAGAAAGCGGAATTTTTTCATCAGGCCACCATTGGCTCCGATTGAATCGGTGATATCGTTGAGAGCGATTGTAATGCGTTCGTATCGTTCGAAGTTATAGTTGTCTTTTTGTAACGGGTCGCCCAAATCTGCGTTTTTGCGTATGCGGGTAACAAAATCAACTGCCGGATTGTTTTTTTTGGAATAGTGCTCTTTGCCGGGTTTTACAATAACTTCATTCAGATTGACTACTTTAGCCAGTGTGTCGGGAATTGCCTCGGTCGTCGGAGACAATCCGGCCATCGATGACGCGCAAAACAGAAATACAAGAGTATAAAGTATGCGTAATGCAATGTTTTTCTTATGGTCAGTAGCCTTGCACGGTTTGACGTTAGCGGCGCACACAATGCCGGACGGCATTGACGCTGCGCTATGGATTTGTTGCCTGGTGCTTCCTTTTGTGTTTATCGTGTCGATTGCCCGCATGAGTCGCTGACGCTTTTCCCGATTGCCTGGGATTGAGAACAGATTTTGCTGGACGGCATTCCGTGCAACAATCTCGCTTATGATTACCCCTGCTCTGCGGTAGGCGTAGCCTGAACGGAACAGTGAGTCGATGGCTTTTACTGCGGCGGCAGTAATTGTCAGAGTATCATCGCTTGCTTCATCAAGACGGATTGTGGTGCTGCCGAAATGCTGTGGTAGTTCCGGCCGAAAAGAGTTTGTCTGGATGAATACTGTGACAGACCTTGCACATCCGCCTTGTTCTCTTAGTCTGCGTGATACGTTCTCGCTATAATGGGATATAGCTTCTTTCAGTTGCTCAAGGTCATCAATCGATTTTTTGTAACTGCGTGAAGTGCAAATCTGCTTGTTAAGCGGTTCGGCATCTTCACGTTCAATGCATGGCTCGCCATTCAGCTCGCGCCAGCACCTCTCCCCTGTTACGTTGATTAGTTGCCTTGCTTTTGCAATTGACATATCGGCAAAATCAAGCGCTGTGTTTATATTATATTGACGCAATTTCTTGGCGAGACGCCGCCCAATTCCCCATACACTGTCGATTTCGGTAAGCGACAATGCCTTACGGCGTTTGTCTTCTGAATCTATGATGCATACTCCACGATAAGCGGGATATCTCTTGGCAAATCTCGCTGCTATTTTTGCCAGTGTTTTTGTCGGTGCGATACCCAAGGATGTCGGAATGCCAACGTCACGACGTACTTTCGCGACAATTCTGTGACCGACAGCGTCAAGCATCTCGTCCTTCCATGTCGACATGTCCAGAAAAGCCTCATCAATTGAGTATATTTCCATCTCGGGGACGATTGAGCCTATTGTGGCCATAACACGTGACGAAATGTTGCCATAAAGACGGTGGCTGCCTGATATGGTGGCGATATTATGCCGTTTTATGAGTTGCCGCAGTTGATAAATCGGAATTCCTCTTTTGACGCCTAAGGCTTTGGCTTCGTTGGACATGGCTACTGCACAACCATCGTTATTCGACATCACGACAACAGCTTTCTCAGCCAGCTCTGGTCGGAAAAGTCGTTCACATGATACAAAAAAATTATTGCAGTCTATCAGTCCAATCATCAGGGATATACGTATTTTGTTATTAATCTGTCGGAGCGCATTCTGAATTAACCGAGGTTAATATCAACGATGACGATATTTCCTTTTTATGACATATGTCACGACTCCCCATATTTCAAAACGGCAGTCTTCGGTTATCATTATAGGGTCGAAGGTTTCGTTTGCCGGAATGAGCCATACCCGGTCAGGCTCGATTTTCAGACGCTTGACGGTGAAATCGCCTTCTACGCAGCACACTGCCAAATCTCCGTCGGCTGGGTCAATGGCCCTGTCAATGACAATCAGATCTCCGTCGTCAATCCCTTCGTCAATCATCGAATCGCCGTTGACTCTTCCATAAAATGTGGCGGCCGGATGACGTACGACCTCAATATTGAGATCAATAGCTTCTGTGATATAATCCTGCGCCGGTGAAGGAAAGCCTGCCTGAATGCCGTGGTCGGCATATGGTAGAGGCATGTTTGATGATGTGTCGGCCTGCGATATATCAATAATAGTAGTCTGCGACTGTTTCATTTATGCGGAGTTTCTATATGATGAATTTAAGTAACTGTTTAAAATTATTTTATACCAACCATTCTCACTTATTTTAATATTCTGTCGGAGTCTTTTCTGTCGCTTTCTGTCTCGTCATCAGTCATGTAGCTCGCGTCAATCCTTCTTCCTCAATAAAAATCGGCTAAAAAATCCTTCCGCCATAATATCAAAATAATTTTGAACAGTTACTTATCATAAAAAATAGTTGTCGAGGTTTTAACGCCCGACAACTATTAATGGTTTATATCGAACATCAGAATATGTTTCTGATGATGGAAACGGCGGATGAAAATCCTTGCGCTGTTAGTAATTGCGGGCAAAGATTACGCGACGTGCCGACGGACGTCCTGTCACCATGCATTTGCCGGGAGTGGTATCTCCGTCCAAAGGAATGCAGCGGATTGTGGCTTTTGTTTCTTCCTTGACCTTTTCTTCGGTTTCGGTGGTGCCATCCCAGTGTGCAAGAATAAATCCACCTTTTTCAATCTCGGCTTTAAACTCATCGTAGGTGTCGACCGTACGGGTCATGCTCTGTCGGTGAGCCAATGCTTTTTGGTATATGTTGTCCTGAATTTTTTCAAGGAGAGCGGCCACTTCGTCAGCAATGCCGGCAAATGGCATTGTTTCTTTTTCGAGGGTATCGCGGCGCATGACTTCGATTGTCCCTTCTTCAAGGTCGCGCGCTCCGATAGCAAGGCGTACGGGTACGCCTTTGAGCTCATAGTCAGCAAATTTAAATCCCGGGCGACGGTTTTCCGCATCATCGTATTTGACACTTATGCCTTTTTCGCGCAGTTCTTCAACAACAGGCAGCACGGCTTTTGTTATTTCAGCAAGTTGCTCCGAGTTCTTGTAGATGGGAACTATCACAACCTGGATGGGAGCCAGATGTGGCGGGAGCACAAGACCATTATCGTCGGAATGAGACATTATCAATGCTCCCATCAGACGGGTAGATACGCCCCATGAGTTGGCCCATACATATTCCGGTTTGTTGTCTTTGTTGACAAAGGTGACGTCAAATGCTTTTGCGAAATTTTGTCCAAGGTTGTGTGACGTTCCTGACTGGAGAGCCTTGCCGTCCTGCATCATGGCTTCAATTGTATACGTATTGAGAGCTCCGGCAAAGCGCTCGTTGGCGGTTTTGACGCCTTTTAT
Source organism: uncultured Muribaculaceae bacterium (assembly GCA_947174635.1). Lineage (GTDB taxonomy): Bacteria > Bacteroidota > Bacteroidia > Bacteroidales > Muribaculaceae > JAGBWK01. The sequence continues at coordinate 34,966 of CAMWJS010000007.1, read as the reverse complement.
TACAGGCATTGCCATAAATTTTTCTGCAAATTCGGCATAGAGGTTGATCATCTGGACGGTGCGGGCTTCCGATTCCTCTGCGGTTTCATGTGCGCAGTGTCCTTCCTGCCACAGGAATTCGGCGGTACGCAGGAACATGCGTGTACGCATCTCCCAGCGCATCACGTTGGCCCACTGGTTGCACAGAATAGGAAGGTCGCGATAAGAGTGTATCCAGTTTTTATATGTGCCCCAAATGATGGTTTCAGAAGTCGGACGAACTATGAGTTCTTCTTCCAGACGTGCATCAGGGTCAACAATGACACCATTGCCGTTAGGATCGTTTTTCAGGCGGTAATGTGTGACTACGGCACATTCCTTGGCAAAGCCTTCCACATGCTCAGCCTCGCGGCAGAGATATGATTTGGGAATTAGCATCGGGAAATAGGCATTCTGTACTCCGGTTTCTTTGAACATTTTGTCAAGAGTCTGTTGCATCTTTTCCCAGATAGCATATCCGTAGGGCTTGATTACCATGCAGCCTCTCACTGCCGATGGCTCAGCCAGGTCGGCCTTAACTACAAGTTCATTATACCACTGCGAATAATTTTCGCTGCGTTTGGTCAGATTTTTTAATTCCTTTGCCATTATGTTTGGTGTTTAATATTCTTTGATTGGAGGTGCAAATTTACTAATAATTATTTTGTCGGCCAACAAGTATAAACGCTAATTTGGAGAATTAGAGGCATTTCGTCCTTAATTATTTTTTTGCTGATTGTCTGGCCTGAGCCAGAAGTTCCTGTGACGGCACTATGAAAATCTCAAGGCGGCGGTTTTTGGCTCTATTGGCCCGCGATGTTGACTCGGCCACCGGAGAACTGTTGCCTTTGGGGAATCCGACAAGATTATCAGGCGCAAATCCTAAGGACTCTAAATAATCAAGGACTGCGACGGTTCGGTGTTCTGTCAGATCATACAGATACTCTTCTGAACCGGTGTCGTCTGAGTGTACGGCGATGACAATTTTAAACCGGTCATCAGGAGTGGCATACTGTCTGAAATGGTCAAGAATACCGGATGCCTGCGGCATAAGTATGGTGTCGTTTGGAGCGAAAAGCCGGTCTGTGGGAATGACCGTGATTACGACCTCCCCTTCTCGCATTGTTTCCACTTCATAACCTTCTCGATAGAGCGCTTCTGCGATTGATTTCATGTAGGCACGTACGTAGGCGCGCAGTTTCGGCCCGACCATAGGCGACCGGAGCTCGTTGTCAAACTCCTGTGCGGCATTGGCGGCCGCCTCCTGTTCGAGGAGCGACGACTGTGCCGGAAGTGTCGGCGCTATTGCCGCTAAAGCCAACGTTAAGATTATGTGTTTCATTTGCCTTGGATTTCGATTATAAAACTGAATCTTCGTATGCGATTTCGGCTTCGACAATCACCGGAATGTCTTCTGCTTTTATTTGCGCATGAGGATCCTTTTTCAGCATTCGTGTGATATAATCACACAATTCACCCGATATGTCTTCATCTTCGTCGGCTTCAAAGTCATCGTCAATTTCAAGCAATCCATTCTCTTCGTAATAATCCCAAATCATATCGATTAGATTGAGTATTTCATCTTCGGGATATGTGGAGAGTCCCTTTTCTTTAAGCGTATTGTTGATAAATTCAACGGCCTTGTTTTCGTCGTATATGTCCATGATAGTATATTTGGCTGATTAGAGTTCAAGTAATCCGGAGGGAAGATCGACAGTGATATGACGGTTGTCAATATCAATATCGGTAATTAATTCGTCTGCAACGGGGACAAGATGCGTTTTCCCGTTGTCGGCATTCACTATGAACAGTACATTCTCGGTAGAGTCATCTATGTCCGCGATTGTTCCGTTAAGTTCACCGTCGGGAGTCGAAATCTCAAATCCGATAAAATCTTCTGCATAAAAACCATCCTCATCAAAATCATCATCGGTCAATCTGATTTCATCGGATAGGGCGTAAATCGGCTTGTTTGCAATTGAAGCGGCCTTCTGCTCGTTATCAATCCCATCGATCATTATAAGAAATGAATGAGAGCCACGTTGTCTCACGCCTGAAATGAAGAATGGTACGAATATGCCGTCAATATCCAGTATGATGCAGCTTAAGTCGTCAAGCTCTGCACCATCTGATATGACGGCGTTGATTTCTCCTTTGATGCCGTGCGGTTGGTTGAACCGCCCTATTTCGGTTATCTGGTGTTCGGTAATCATCTGTAGTCTGGCCGGGTGGTGTGGCGCTGAAAATTAGGATTGAATATGACAATCAGCTACTTATCCCCGATTGTGATTAATACGGTTGAAAATAAACTTTGGCAGGAACTCCGCTATTTTTTCTTTTTTTTCTTTTTGCCGGTAACCGCTGACGGGGCTTCCTGAAATTGATGAAGTCTTGTGGTCTCTGCGTTGAGACGTATCGCACCATGCGACATGTCGGCAAGATCGCGGAATATGCGTTCGTCTTCCACTCCGTCGGGATTTACTGCAAGCATGGTTTTCTTCATGTGATTTGCGATAAGAAGCACCAGCGCATTGCGTTCCTCTCCCTCGGGATATGTGGATGCGCTATAAATCATGTGCTCCAGGTACTTGCCGTAGTGCCGGAAACTGAAGCTGCGATTTTGGTAATGGAGCTGCTCCGGCGTGGAGCTGAGACTTTCAGGGTGGATTATTTCTGTCGGATAGTCAATGTCAAGATTGAAGTCGGACATTATGGCAAGATGGTCCCAGAGCTTGTGCAGGGCATCATTGTTTTTCTGGAGCTGCATAAGGTTGCTCATTGCCGTTATGATGGCATAGGCACAACGGGTGCGTTCGTCGCGATTCTCTATGGTCATGCAATGGTCAACCATCTTTTGTATATTGCGTCCGTATTCCGGAAGTACAAGACGTTTCAATTGTGTATTGTAGTCTAACATTGAAGCTTTATTAAGTGATTAATCTCTTTTAACGGGATAATTTAGCTACAAATGTAATCAAATAACTTCGTTTATTTATAATAATAATGTGAATAAATCATAATGCCGTGACTGGGCGGTTGATGTTGCTCGATGCCATAAATAAAAGACGGGCGCATGCTTTGATACAGACGCCCGTAACGAGATGTTTAATCCTTTAGATTACATGTTCATGCCGCCATCGACCTGAATTACCTGTCCGGTAACGTAGCTCGACATGTCTGATGCGAGGAACGCAGCTACATTGGCGATATCCTCGGTCTGGCCTCCGCGGCGCAGGGGTATCTTCTTTACCCATTCGGCGCGTACGTCATCGGGGAGCGCTGCTGTCATGGCTGTCTCAATGAAGCCGGGGGCAATTGCGTTTGCGCGGATGCCGCGTGATCCGACTTCCTGTGCGATGCTCTTGGCAAGGGCGATCAGGCCGGCTTTCGAGGCTGCATAGTTGCTCTGGCCGGCATTACCGTGAACGCCAACCACCGAAGCCATGTTTATGATCGAGCCGGAGCGTTGGCGCATCATGATGGGGAGCACTGCATTGATGAAGTTGAACGCGCTCTTGAGGTTTACTGCGATGACTGCATCCCACTGAGCTTCTGACATGCGCATCATAAGGCCGTCTTTAGTGATGCCGGCATTGTTGACAAGGATGTCGATGCTGCCGAAATCCTTATGTATTTCTGCAACTACCTCTTTTGTCTGGTTGAAGTCGGCTGCGTTGGAGGCATATCCTTTTACTTTTACGCCCAATGCTGCGATTTCTTCTTCGGTGGCTTTGCCGTTTTCATCGATTACGAGGTCGGTGAAAGCGATGTTGGCGCCTTCCTGGGCGAATTTCACTGCAAGAGCTTTGCCGATGCCACGTGCCGCACCGGTGATTAATGCTGTTTTTCCTTCAAGTAATTTCATGTGTAAGATGAATTTATTGTTGATGAATAATTAAATTGTATTATTGACGGCGGAGTGCTTTCGCAGTCCGTTGAGTATAAAATCTGCGACAACGTTTGAAAATGAGGCTTCGTCAACTCCGAGATCATGATAGTTGTTTCTCATGAACGAGATGTCAATGCCTTGCTGAAGTAGCGGCATCACGACTTTCAGCCTTGCCAGTTGACGTCGGTCAATATCCGGGTTGTCCATGCATTGGCGCAAAATGCTGTTGAGCATGATTTTTTCTTTTTCAAGAGCCAGCTGCGTGATTTTTTCGTAACGCTTTGTATTGGCGGAAAAAAGAGAACGCAATGATTCAGACGGTGTCGCTGTCCCGGAAATCATTTTAAGTATCTCAAAACGTATTATTACGAATTGTCTTAACTTTTCAACCGGAGGTAAATCAAGTGAGTATACTTTGCGTAGCCGCTCTACCATGCGTTCGCTTTCTGCTTCTATGACCGCATCGTATATTGCGCTTTTGCTTTTAAAATAAGTATATACTGTGCGCCGGCCCTTTTCTGATGCGTTGGCAATGTCGACCATAGTCGTATTCTCGATACCTTTTCTTGCGAACAGGTGTCGGGCCACATCAATCAGTTTTTCGCGCGTACGATTTGCCATTTTTAATATCTGAACTGTCGTATATTCATGCAAAGTTAATATTTTTTTTTATTTGGTCAGTGATGTAGCTTAATATTTTTGTCTAATGTATTGCCGTCAGCAAAGTTTGTAGTATATTTGTTTCTATGAAATTTGATTTGATTGATTCAGAATAAAAAATATAATGAACAGACATATATATAGTGCTTCATTGGCTGCTTTATTTTTAATTACAGGTGCTACGGCCAATGCGGAAAAATTAAATTTTTATGGACGGGATGCCGCTACAGTAGGTGTGTATATTACAAATCTGTCGACTGGGCAGACTGTTGAAAAAGAGAATGTCGACAAAGCTATGATTCCGGCATCGATATTGAAATCGGTAACGTCGGCCACTTCCCTTTGCATGTCGGGCGAAAACTTCAGGTATGATACCGATGTTGTGCTTCAGGGCGATTTGCTTGACGGTGTGCTGTATGGCAATCTGCTGATTAAGGCATCCGGCGATCCTACTATTGAAAGTTCCCACTTTGCAGATAGAGAGGGGTTTGAGTCAATGATAGTCGATGCTCTGAAATCAAAAAACATATCTGTCATCAAAGGGGAAATCATCGTTGATGAGTATGCCTTTACCGATACCGGACAATGTCCGCAATGGGTTATAGAAGATACCGGCTGGGATTACGGCGCGGGGTTTTATGGATTTAATTATAAGAATAATACCTTTAAACTTTATACGGAAACTAATACGACAGTTCCCGAAGTGCCGTATATTGATGTTGTCGTTGACAAGACAGATGCCGGGACAGATATCGAACGCGGTGTCAATTCCGACCTGTATATTGTCAGTGGAAGAAACGTGGAGAATAAAAATTTTTGTATCACCACAACCATGAATTCGCCATCACTGGTGTTTGTGCATAATCTTCGCAACCGTCTGCTCAAAGAGGGTATTAATGTGGAGGATGAAATAGTTGACATGTGTGGACAAGGTACATTATTGCTCAGATATCAATCGCCGGCCAATGCAGATATGCTTCGGGTCATGATGTTTAAATCGGATAATATGATGGCCGAGGCCACCTTGAGGGCTTTGGCTCCAGGACAGTCTCGCGGCGCGGCTATAAAAAAAGAACTCGCATTCTGGAAGGACAAAGGCGTTGCTACAGATTTTATCAAGATAGCCGACGGCTCCGGACTTGCTCGTGTTGACAGGGTGACGCCAAAATTCATGATACAAGTGCTGACCAGTATGGCAAAGAGTGCCCATGCTGATACATATGTCGGACTGTTTCCCAGAGCCGGGCGTGATGGAACGGTGAAAAATTTTCTGAAGAACACTGCATTGGATGGCAAAATAGTCCTGAAAAGCGGTTCAATGAATGGCGTGCATTGTTATGCCGGATATAAGATTGGTGACAATGGAAAACCCACACATGCTGTGGTTGTCATTGTCAATAATTTTTTCTGTTCGCGTGATGCGTTGCGCAGGGAAATACAACGTTTTCTCCTCGCTGTGTTCAAATAATAGTGAAAACATCGGGAATATTAACAAAATTATTGTTAAGTTTGTAATGTTAAATGACAATATAATGGAAATCTCCAACGCATACAGTAAGGCTCTTGAACTTGAAGGACTTCTCCTATTGCTCAAATCGGAGAATACTGATAATTTTAAAATTGATTTGATTTTTACGCGTCTTTTTGAAAAGGTCGACGAAATCAAATCCGATTTGAACATCATACATCAGCAATATAAATTAGAATTGTACAATGCCGCCAGACAGCATATAAGGGATAATTCCGGCATAGTGTCAGAAGCGGATTCCTTGGACTCGGATTGTGATGCCTGTGCTGAAGTCGAAGATAATGATGGATGTCCCGGAGAAGAAACCGACAATTGCGAAGATGCCGGAATCGTTGTCCCGGAAATAAAGTCAAATTCTCAGGATACTGAAAATGTTGATTGTGCAGATGACGCAGAGGCAATTGCCGACAGCGCGTTGTTGGAAGAACGCGAGGACGCCGACGGTAATGACTATGATGTGGCTTCGGTTTCCGTCGATGAAACGGTTGAGCCTGCCCCTGAGGTTGAAGTTTTTCATGAAGACAAGGTGAATGAGATTGGTAACCCAGTCCCGGATGTTAATATTGTGATTGACGATGCGGGGGTCGATGTCAATCGGTCGGCTTTTGCGCTTCGTGCGCGCGGTGATATCCGCAAAGTCTTTACACTCAATGATAATTATAAATTCCGTCGTCTGTTGTTTTCAAATTCTCAGGAGCAATATGCCAATGCCTTGTCGCGCGTCGAAAATATGAAATCGACCTATGAGGCCGAAGACTATTTCTATAATACTCTTATGTGGGACAAGGATAATTCCGAAGTAAAAGAATTTATGGATATCATATCGGCCTACTTTATGGGTAAATAAATTACGTACGAGAGATGAAGATGTCAAATCAAGGTAAATTGTATATTGTCCCTACGCCCGTGGGAAATATGGGCGATATGACTCCGAGAGCGGTTGACGTTCTGAAAAATGTCAGCATGATACTTGCGGAGGATACCCGGACTTCGGCACCTCTGCTTGCTCATTTCGGAATTGACACTCCTTGTGTGAGCCATCACAAATATAATGAGCATGACACAGTAAAACCGATTGTCGACCGCATTCTTGGAGGCGAGAATGTCGCGCTGATATCGGACGCCGGGACTCCGGGTATATCTGACCCCGGCTTTTTGCTGTCGCGTGAATGCAGGCGTGCAAATGTAGCGGTTGAAACTCTTCCGGGGGCCACTGCGTTTGTCCCGGCTCTTGTCAATTCCGGACTCCCATGCGACAGATTTTGTTTTGAGGGCTTTCTGCCTCCCAAAAAAGGACGACGCTCGCGATTGGAGGCGTTGGCCGGAGATGACCGTACATTTATCTTATATGAATCTCCGCTCAGGCTCGTCAAGACTCTTGAACAATTGATGGAATACTGTGGAGCTGACAGGCCGGCTTCGGTTTCACGCGAAATATCCAAGCTGCACAATACTACTGTTAACGGTTCTCTTGCCGAGCTATGCGGACATTTTAAGGCGAACCAACCGCGTGGTGAAATTGTTATTGTTGTCGGAGGTAAGATTGACGATGCGGTTCGCATCCATCGGAACAAGTTTAAAACGGAAGATGCCGCCGAATAATTCGCAATGCGTTATGTATTACCATTTATCGGGTAGATAATTCAAACAAAATTTACTATATGAATACTACAAAATTTGGGAAATTAAGTGTCTTTGCAGCTTCAATGTTCGTATTGGCTGCCTGCGGTGATAAAAATGTCCCGACATCAACTGACAATGCTTCTGTAAACCAGTTGGTGCAGACCCGTGATTCGTTGCAGCAAGTCATTGCAGACCAGGATAGTCTGTTGTCGCTGCTTAATGAACTGGGCGACGGTATGCAGCAGATAAAAACGCTTGAGAATATTCTCTCGTCAGAAAATCTGCAATCGGAAACTCCCGACCGCCGCAATAAAATCAGAAATGATATGGCCGACATTCAGCGCGCCCTTAACGAACGCCGCCAGCGCCTGTCGGAGCTTGAAGCTCGACTCAACAAGTCAAATGCCAATAATGCAAACCTGCGTCAGGCCATCTCCAGTCTGAAGAGTCAGATTGCTGCACAGGTAACCACTATAGAGTCGCTTCGCAAAGACCTGGCGTCGGCAAATATTTATATCGACCAGCTCACTCATAATGTTGATTCGCTTAACACTACCGTAGCGACAACTATCGAAGAAAAGAATGCGGCAGAGCAGATGAATGTGGAGCTTACCAATCAGCTTAACGAGTGTTATTACGTGATTGGCAGCAAATCGGAACTCAAGGAGCATGATATTATCAAGACAGGCTTCCTTAAAAAGACCAAAATAATGCCGGAGGATTTCCAGCGCAGTTATTTTACCGTAGCCGACCAACGCTCTATGACATCATTGCCATTGCACTCTAAAAAGGCCAAGGTACTCACCAGCCAACCGGAGGATTCGTATGAGATTGTAACCGGAGCGGATGGTATGAAAGTGCTGAATATCACAAATCCGCAGGAATTCTGGGCTACATATAAATATCTGGTAATACAGGTGGATTGAAATACGTAAATACACGCTTGGCATATTAGATGAAAATCTCCATGCTATATTCGTGCTATATTCGTGATATATGCTGATTTAAAACTCTAAAACCTCCGACATATTGGTAATGTCGGAGGTTTTTTGTATTTTTGCACACTTAAATTACTGAACGATAATGGGATTTTTTAAGAAGTTATTCTCCAAGGAGAAAAAAGAGACGCTCGACAATGGATTGGAGCGTACAAAGCAGGGCCTTTTCGGCAAATTGACGCGTGCGATTGCCGGAAAACAAAAGATTGACGATGAAATACTCGATAATCTGGAGGAGGTGTTCATAACCTCGGATGTAGGTGTGGAAACTACGCTGAAAATCCTTGACCGCATACAGCAGCGAGTTGCAAAAGACAAGTATCTGGGTACTTCTGAATTAAGCCGTCTGCTTTGCGAGGAGATAACAGACATGTTGACTGAGAATGACAATGAAGAGCAACTTGACGATTTTCAGGTGCCGAAAGCGCATCATCCCCATGTCATCATGGTGGTGGGCGTAAACGGTGTGGGCAAGACTACAACTATCGGCAAAATGGCTCATCAGTTCAAAGCTGCCGGCAACAAAGTGATGCTCGGGGCTGCCGATACATTCCGTGCCGCCGCGGTAGAGCAACTTGATATCTGGGGCGAAAGAGCGGGTGTGCCGGTTGTCAAACAGAAACTTGGAGCTGACCCTGCTGCGGTAGCATACGACACCCTTCAGTCGGCAGTAGCAAATGACGTTGATGTTGTGATAATCGATACGGCCGGTCGCCTTCACAATAAGAAGGGGCTGATGGACGAGCTTACAAAGATAAAAAATGTCATGCAGAAAGTTGTGCCTGACGCACCGCATGAAGTATTGCTGGTGCTCGACGGCTCCACTGGGCAAAATGCATTTGAACAGGCACGTCAGTTCGTCGCTGCTACAAAGGTGAACCAGCTTGCGATTACAAAACTTGACGGCACGGCTAAAGGTGGTGTCGTAATCGGCATCAGCGACCAATTCAAAATACCGGTTAAGTACATTGGCCTTGGTGAAGGTATTACCGACCTGCAGGTGTTTGATAAAAAAGAATTTGTACAGTCACTTTTTGGCGATTCGGTAAAATAATTCGAATTGCGCCAATTAAATTTTTGCAGTATTAAGAATTATGGCAAATACCGGGCATAAAACCGCCGGCGCTAAAATAAAAAAGGTTGATGTAGTAACACTTGGCTGCTCAAAAAATCTTGTTGATTCGGAGCGGCTTGTACAACAATTTGCCGACAATGGGATTTCGGTGCGTCATAATCCCGAAGGCGACCTTAAGGTTTCCCCTGTCGTGGTAATTAACACATGCGGATTTATCGGGGATGCAAAAGAGGAATCCATCAACACGATTCTGCAGTATGCCGAGTTGAAAGCGAAAGGGAAAGTAGATAAGATTATCGTCATGGGATGCCTGTCGGAGCGCTACCGCAAAGAGCTTTCCGAAGAACTTCCTGAGGTAGATGCATGGTATGGGAAATTCGATTGGGTAAACCTTATTTCCGATATGGTTGCTGAGTGTAAATCGCATCCCGACTACCGCCGAGCGCTGTCGACTCCCCTCCATTCGGCATATCTCAAAATTGCTGAAGGCTGCAACCGGTTCTGCGCTTTTTGTGCCATACCGTTGATTACCGGACGTTTTAAATCACGACCGGTAGAAGAAATTGTAGAGGAAGTAAAGATGCTTACAGCAAAGGGCGTGACCGAACTCAATGTTATCGCTCAGGATCTATCGTCATATGGACTTGACATTTACGGAGAGAAATCACTTGCTCGCCTGATTTCGGAGATAAGCGAAGTTGAAGGTGTGAAATGGATACGTCTGCATTATGCTTACCCTGCCGATTTCCCTTACGACATCTTGCCCGTTATGCGAGACAACCCTAAAGTCTGCAAATATCTGGATATTGCATTGCAGCATATTTCCGACCGCGTGCTTGGGAATATGCGACGCCATATCTCTGCCGATGAAACGCGTGCACTGATACGGCGTATCAGAAATGAAGTGCCTGGAATACATTTGCGTACAACGCTGATGGTTGGTTTCCCCGGTGAAGAAGAAGCCGATTTTCAGGAACTTGTCGGATTTGTCAAAGAGATGAGATTTGAGCGGATGGGAGCTTTCGCTTATTGTGAAGAAGATGACACACATGCTGCTCGCAATCTCCCTGACAATATAGAAGAAGACGTTAAGCAAGAGCGTCTTGATGAAATCATGCGCATTCAGGAAGAAATATCTCTTGAAATCCAGAGTGAGAAGGTCGGCAAAATCTTTGATGTATTGGTCGACCGTGAAGATGAAGACTATTACGTTGCCAGAACTCAGTTTGATTCTCCGGAAGTGGACCCTGAGGTTCTGATAAAAAAAGATGCGGTACTTCATCCGGGCAATTATTATAAAGTTAAAGTAGTCGAGGCATTGCCTTTTGAATTAATATCCGAACTTTGTCAATAGAATTATGGAAGAGCAGGCTGACGCAGTCTTTTCTTTAGTCTCTTTGTTGAAACGCGGAGTTTCGTTTGCGGCTTATTCATTGCCGGGATATCATGATTTGAATTTTATTGTCGATGATAATATATCTCCGGTTGTTTCATCCCGAAAATTTATTATCACTACATGGAGTGGCAATAAATTGGAAATTATTGACAGAGGCAATGATACTCACTCTGTCGTGGAATGTTCCGATTTTCGGCCAATGACTGGCCAAAAACGGACTACAACATCGTGGGAGGATTATAAAGCCGGAATTGAAAAAGTGACTGGGCTGTTGAAATCAACGGCCGGAAAGGTTGTGATATCGCGCAGGAAAATATTGACATGCCCAAGTCTCGGCTATTCTTTGATAGCGAAATGCATAATGGAAATGTTTGCGACATACGGCAACGCATTTCGTGCTGTATATTATACCCCTGCAACCGGAGCATGGTGTGTTTGTTCGCCGGAACTGCTTATAAATGTCGATAAAAAGACGGGGGAAATGAATACGGTCGCATTGGCTGGTACGCGGCAGGCCGGTACGGCAGGGATGTGGGATGATAAAAATAGACAGGAGCACAACTATGTCGTGCGGTATATTTGCAATGTGATGAAATCGCTGGGGATTACTCCAGACGCTCATGCGTCTGAAACGTTGACGACAGGAAATATCGAGCATATACTGACGCGTATTTCAGGCAATGTGAATTGTCGGAGCGAAGGTGTCGGCATAGAAGATATCGTTTCTGCATTGCACCCTACACCTGCTATTTGCGGGTATCCGCGTGAATGGGCGAAAAAGATAATTGAAGAAGTTGAGAGACACGACCGGGAATGCTACGGTGGATATATTGCAATCGATGATGATATGCGGTTGCTTGCCCACGTCAATCTCAGGTGTTTTGCATTTGAACCGGGCTGCTGTCGTTTTTGGGGTGGCGGGGGTATAATGAGTGAGTCCTCTCCTGTCACGGAATGGAATGAAGCGTTTCTAAAGATTGATGCATCCCTCTCGTTTTTTCAAAAGTATTTGCAGTAGACTGGAAAGTCAGGACACTTTTGATAATAAAGCATTTTGACAGATATAAAAAAAGATACCGGCCATGTTTGAAGCATTGTCGGTATCTTTCTATAAAGTCCACACCAAAGGATGCGATGAAACTCCGAATAGACAGGATTTGAGTGCTTGCCGCCCTTTGTAATCCGCCTGGCATAAAAGCATCCCTTTTCAGGGAGTGGGGCCCGCCATCAGACGACTAAGCTTGTCTCGGCATTTCATAATAATTTGAAGAGTTTCCCAATCTACTTTGATGTGGTATGTCAATGTACAGTTTAAATCGCCCTTCTGGCTCGGGCTTTGATTCTATAACACAAAGATAATTGTAATTGTTTTAATTTGCAATTAAACCACAATTTTTTTCGCATTAAATTAATGTAGCATTATTATTCAATGAAATAAGTGGTCTAAAATTCCTTAATTTTGGTTAAAAACGCAAGTGTGTGTGATGTGTAAACCAATCAATTGTTGATTTATTGAAATATTTATTAATTTTGTGTTATAAAACATATTCTTATAGCATGATTAAAAGCGCCCTTGAGAAAGTGATTAGTGAGGATTTGGCTGAAATCTGGTCGATTTTAACCAATGAAGAGAAGCATCGTATAATTGACGCTTTTGAAATTCACAATTTTAAAAAGAATCAGATAATATATGCTGAGGGCGAAGCTCCTGAGTATCTTTGGTGTCTCTTAAAGGGTAAGGTGAAGAAATTTAAAGAAGGTGTCGGTGGCCGAGTGCAGATTTTACGTCTTATACGTCCTGTGCAGTACTTTGGCTATCGTGCCTATTTTGCGCAGGAGCCGTATGTGTCGAGTGCCGGCGCGTTTGAAGCGTCTACTTTGGGGGCGGTTCCGATGGAACTTGTGATGGATTTAATCCGCAACAATAATAATCTTGCTCTCTTTTTCATCAAGGAGTTGTCGCGGAATCTCGGCGGCTCTGACACAAAAATCGTCAATCTCACCCAAAAGCATATACGTGGTCGACTGGCTGAAGCTTTGATTGTGCTTAAGGATAATTATGGTTACGAGGATGACAACTCAACCCTAAAGATATATATGGCACGTGAAGATTTGGCAAACCTCTCGAATATGACTACATCAAATGCCATACGTACGCTTTCCGGATTTGTCAATGAGAAGATTATAACCGTCGACGGTCGCCGCATACGCATTCTTAACGAGGCTATGCTCAAAAAGATTTCTAAGTTCGGCTGATAATCATTAACATGTTAAGCGTGTAATATGCATGTCATGATCAGACGAAATGTCGTCTGATTATTTTCCCCGATGCCGTATGTTCGATGTTTTCGACAATAATGCGGACGGGGCGTTCTGCCTTTGATTTCACACTGTTTCTGACAACCTCAAGCAATTGGGCGGTATCGCTTACCGCATCGGAAATAACCAGGACCGGTGCTTCGCCCCATTTCTCATCACTCCCTCTGGCAATATAGTATTCCATATTATCAGGTATTACGCTGCTGAGCTGTTGCTCTATTTCTTCCGGGAACACTTTGATGCCACCGCTGTTAATCACATTGTCGAAGCGGCCGATCCATATAAAATGCCGCTCATCAATCAGATTGACGATGTCGTTGGTCTGGAGTTTCTCGAATGACCTTTTTGTAGAATTGACAATCAGACAGTCAGTCTCGTTTTTCGAAAAAAATATATCGGGCATTGCTTCATATACCCCATTGTTGCATTTATCCAGTTTTTGCAATGCCACATGGCTGCAGGTTTCAGTCATCCCGTATGATACAAATGCATTGACGTCGGAGTCAATAATGCGCTCTGCAAGATCATTCGGTACGCTGGCCCCTCCTATCAGCACATAATTCAACCGGGCAAGAATGCTTTTGTCGTCAAGCAGATGTGGCACTTGAGAAGGCACTACGGCAATTAAATCAATATTGCCGTAATCATAATGCACGGGGGCGTTGCCGGGAATTTCCATATACAACCGGGCGCCGGACGCGATTGCTCTTACAATCATCATCTTCCCCGCGATGTAATCAGCCGAAAGCGGACATAGCAACGTCGACTTTTCTGTTATATTGAAATATCTGTTGGTGCTTGCCGCAGATGCAAGCATATCGCTTTTTAAAAGTTTGACAGCTTTCGGTCGTCCGGTTGAACCCGAGGTATGGGCTGTGATATAGGGTGTCCCGTCAAACCATTCGTCGATGAATTTGTCGGCTTCGGCCGTGAGGTTGTATATGCGGTCTAAAATCTTATTGCATCGAAAGTCCATTTATTATCGGAGTTTGATGTTAAGTATTCTCCATCCAGACGGAGGGGGGAAGTTATATTGTTGGTGTATAGTTGCCCGGTGCCAAGCCCCTGCGGCATAGTCACTTTGTGCGCGGCTGCCCAACGAGCTATTGCGTTGAGCCCGATGTTTGATTCCAATGCGGATGTCGCCCACCAGCCGATACCCTTCTTCCGGGCAATCTCAATCCATTCGTCAGATTCTGCAAACCCTCCGCATAGCGTGGGCTTAAGTATTATATATGCTGGTTGTACTGTATCAATAATATGGTTCTTCTCATCGCAAGTTTTTATCCCTATCAGTTCTTCGTCAAGAGCTATGGGAATTGGACTTGTTTGACATAGTTTGGCCATTTCATGTAATTGTCCCGCTTTTATTGGCTGTTCTATTGAATGGATTTCATAGGCCGAGAGACGGTCGAGTCTATTCAATGCCTCCTTCGGAGAGAAAGCGCCGTTGGCATCAAGACGGAGTTCCAATATCTCGGCGCCGTATCGCTGACGTATGCTGCGGAGTATGTCGAGTTCGTTCTCGAAATCTATTCCTCCTATTTTTAATTTCAGGCAATGGAATCCCTGACGCAATTTAATCTCTATTTCATTAAGCATAAATTGCATGTCGCCCATCCATATCAGCCCGTTTATACGGGTGGGCGGTATAATGCCGTGGATGAACGGTTCCTGGTATCCCCCATTTTTCATATCGGCCAATGCTGTCTCGATGCCCATGCGTATGGCCGAGGAAGGAACTGAGGCTATGTCAAGATTGTTTATCGACCTGCAGCAATCATCCAGAATATCTGTAAAATCGGGAGTATCGTCGGCCGACAATCCTCTGAACACTGCGGCTTCGCCATATCCTGTAACAGACGGATTGTCGGTATCGTCGATTTTTATAAAATAAGTGTCTTTGACGTCAAGGACATCTCTGGATGTCCTTGACTGGCGTAAGAACTTTAGCGTATATTTTGACCAGACAGCTTTTAGCATCAGCCGGGGAATTTAGTGAATTGGTCGAAATCTGGGTCTCTCTTTTCGAGGAATGCATTTTTCCCTTCCTGAGCTTCCTCCATCAGATAATACATCAGCGTAGCATCGCCTGCAAATTCCATTAATCCGCGTTGCCCGTCAAGCTCGGCGTTAAGGGCACGTTTGATCATGCGTATTGCCATTGGCGACCTTTTAAGAATCGTCTCACACCATTCTACGGTTGTCTCTTCAAGTTTATCAAAGGGTACTACGCAGTTTATCATGCCCATCTCGAGGGCTTCGGCTGCGGTATATTGTTTACAAAGGAACCAGATTTCGCGAGCTTTCTTCTGCCCTACACATCGTGCCAGATAGCTTGAACCGAAGCCGGCGTCGAAACTGCCTACTTTTGGCCCGGTCTGACCAAAACGTGCATTTTCCGATGCTATCGACAGATCGCATACCACTTGAAGCACATTGCCTCCGCCGATTGAATATCCGTTGACCATAGCTATTACCGGCTTGGGTATCGAGCGTATTGCTTTGTGCAGGTCGAGGACATTGAGCCGTGGCACTCCATTGCTGTCGATGTACCCCCCTACTCCTTTTACATTCTGATCGCCTCCTGAGCAGAATGCCTTGTCGCCGGCTCCGGTGAGAATTATCACCCCTATT
The DNA here is from genome assembly GCA_947174635.1 of uncultured Muribaculaceae bacterium. GTDB lineage: Bacteria > Bacteroidota > Bacteroidia > Bacteroidales > Muribaculaceae > JAGBWK01. Next base: position 18,823 of record CAMWJS010000007.1, on the reverse strand, counting down.
TCTGGCGACTCGCGGCAGTAAGCCATGGCATCAAGCATTTCCATATTTGTCTGTGGACGAAATGCATTGTATACCTGTGGGCGGTTAATTGTGATTTTGGCTATTTTGCCATACTGCTCAAACAATATGTCTTCATATTGTTTGATAGGTGTCCATGTTATTTTTGTGCTCATAATTTATTATGTATTTCTTTAATTATATCATTGTAAATACGACTGTTCCCTGCCGGTGTGTTGATGACCAGCATGGATGCTTGGCTTCTTATCTCAAAAAAGCAGGAGATAATCTGCCTTAGGGACTCTTTGTCAGAGGCCTCAAAATATTCCATGCCTACAGATTGGGCGACGGAGTCCCATTTTATTTCGGGCATCTTGCAAAGCATATTTTCCCGATTTTCATAATCACGGGTCGCCTTTGTCATTCGGAATATCTCTCCGCCGTTATTGGCTATGATTATCATCTTGAATTTTGAAGAGAGTTGACCCGAATACAACGCGGATATATCGTAAAGAGCGCTCATGTCTCCGGTCACAAGCAGTGTCGGTGACTCGGATACCGAAGAAAAACCCAATGCAGTTGAAGTGGAGCCGTCTATGCCGTTGACACCTCTGTTGGCATATGTTCTACGGGTGCTGACTCCAATAAGCGAAAGATAGCGTATCGACATTCCGTTCGAGCATTGGATGTTGTAATTTTCGGGTAAATGCTCGGCAATCACGTTTATGGCCGAGATGTCACTCCATGCAGCCTGTGATAGCAATACCCTCTTTATCCTCTGCGCGCGCTCGGATAAATCTATCCATGTCCGGTTATATTTCATTTTGCAGTCGGACGGCATATTGTCTGCCAGGTATTTCAGGAATGTTTTGTCATCAGCCACAATCGTTCTGTCAAGATGGAAATAAGTGTCTTCTGGCTCCGGCCTGTCATTGACTCGCCAGTGGGAATAATTTCCGAGACTCCTTAGCCATTCCTTGAAGCGACGGCTGATTGGAGATGTCTTGCCCATTGTGATTACAACATCTGGAGCGTAGAGTTCTTGTTTTTCGCGGACTTTGCCGATTATAGACTCAATGTCTGTTATTGCGTTCCCCTCGCTACAGTTGCTTATGATATCCGTGACTACTGCAATGTTCGGGAATGATGAAACTTTTCGTATTAATGTGGCAACCTCTCTGTCATAAGGCATTTGCCCTAAAAAAACAAGCACCTTCTTGTGCGCAATTGCCTCTGAAGAGGGGAACTGAAGCTCTCCATTTAAAACTGGAACGGCAACAGAGGGAACGTCATAGTCAATACTTTTGAAAGTAAGCGCATCATTCCCTTCTTCAAGATGAAGATTGATATGAACCGGCCCCTTTCTTGGCGATAAAGCTATGGATATGGCTTTGCTGATAGCTTCGAAATCCTCTTTTTTGCAAGCCTTTGTGGCATCAATGTCAATTGAAGTCTTTACGATATTGTCAAGTGCGTGAAACTGATGTATTGTCTGCCCGTCGTTTATGTCAATAATATCTGCCGGGCGGTCGGCTGTGATGACAATTATTGGTATGCCCCGGTAATATGCCTCAGAAATTGCAGGTGAATAATTGAGCATTGCCGAGCCCGATGTGCACATGAGTGCTGTCGGCTCCCCCGTGCAGTCGCTGATGCCAAGCGACGAAAAGCCGGCAACGCGTTCATCGACAATCATGCGTACGTCGAGGCTTTTGTTGTCAACAGCCGCTCTTACCATACGCAGTGAGCGTGAGCCGGACGACGCTATTACGTATCTTATACCCCACGAATGAAGTATTCTTGCTATAATATCGGTTGATTCCTCGATTTTCATATATGCAAAATTAGTAATAATTGAGGATAAATTATTACTTTTGTACCATCTTTTGTAATCATCACAATGCGTTATTTCTGGACATTAATACTATTGGTCTGTGCCATATCTGCGAAATCTGCAGCTTTGGATGAAGATATGCTCATGCAGTCTGGTATGATACTTATGACCGATAGCATGCCTGTCGAACCGGTATCGCCTAAGAAACAAAATATAATCCAAAAGATTATAAAATATTTCGATGATACCAACAAGCCTCCGTCCGATAAAAAAGTGGATTTCAGTCTGATTGGAGGCCCCGCCTATTCGAGCGATACAAAATTTTCAGTCGGCATATTGGGGGCCATGTTATATACTTCGGGTGATAACGACTTGGCCACCATGCAATCGAGTGCGTCGCTTTATACTGTGTTTTCAACTACGGGATATTACAACATCGGACTTCGAGGCATTCATTTTACCCCGGGAAATAAATGGCGGGGTAATTATAAGTTGTCCTTTTTCTCTATGCCTACCTATTTTTGGGGTATCGGATATGATGTGGCATCAAAGGACGCCAACAAAACCAAATATCTGCAATTGAATGCCGAGCTGAAAGCCTCGTTTGACTATCACTTGTTTGATAATTGTTACATAGGTCCGGCAATACACTTCAGTTATATGCAGGCAAAGAATGCCGACAGCTACGTGCTGTGGAATGGCGAGCCGCTCCACACGTTCAATTATGGTATAGGGGTTAACTTGTACTATGATACCCGTGATTGCCTTACAGCGCCTCACAGTGGGTGGTATATCGGCATGATACAACGTTCATATCCGCGGTTCTTGTTTAATAAAGGCGCATTTTCAAGCACCGACATCACGGTGAGCAATTATTTTGGAGCATGGCGCGATGCTGTTATCGCTGTAAATCTGCACGGACTCTTCACATACGGAAATACGCCCTGGAGCATGCTCCCCTTTTTAGGCGGGAGTTATACCATGAGAGGATATTATGAAGGTCGATATCGCGATAAAAACGCGATTGATATTACCATGGAATTGCGTCAGCATATTTGGCGTCGCAACAGTGTGGTGGTGTGGGTCGGCGCCGGTAGCGTATTCCCTCGGTTTGAAAATTTGCGCCTGCAGGAAATTTTACCTAACTTTGGCGTCGGATATCGTTGGGAATTTAAAAAGAATGTCAATGTACGTCTCGATTTTGGAATTGGCAAGGGAGAGACCGGTATTATATTTAATATAAATGAAGCATTCTGATATAAGTTCCGCACACATGTCTGAAATAAAAGCAAATCCACTACTGGTTGGTAAAGATATTTAATACTGAAACCACAAACGATTATACTCATAAGAAATAGATCTTGTTTGCCAACTTATAAAAACACTGACAATGAACAGTTTTTGTAAATCGATAAAACGTTTTTTCGATAATATAAATATTCTGGCCGTCATCTTTCCACTGTTGATGATAGTCCCGAATGTATTGCTCAACATCACCGAGCCGATGCCTTTTATGGCAAAGCTGCTCAATATCATCGTGCCGCTCTCAATCTATTTTCTGTTGATGAGTGCCCGCAGAAATGCCGGCGTCACAGTGCTGCTCCTGTTCATATTTATGATTATGAACGGATTCCAGATTGTGGTTCTGTATCTGTTTGGTGAGTCGATAATTGCGATAGATATGCTCATCAACTGCGTAACGACAGATTCGTCGGAGGCAGGAGAATTGCTGAAAAATCTTGTGCTGCCGATGGTGATAAGCGCTTTGATATATCTGCCATGCATTGTCTGGGGTGTATACAGTGCGGTGCGCAAGCTCAGCACGTCGGATAAATTCAGAATGCTCTCGCGCCGTTATGGCCTTATAGCGCTTTCTTGCGGCATCGTGTTGTCTGCCGTTGCAATGCTTGCCGGCAATTTCAATCCGGCAAGGCAGATTTATCCCTTAAATGTCATATCCAATATCGTGACGGCACTTCACCGCACATATCAAAGCGCAAATTATCACAAAACATCCGATAAATTCCGTTACAATGCCGTCGATACGCACGACGCGAATGAAGAAGAAATTTACGTGCTCGTCATCGGAGAGACTTCCCGCGCCATCAATTGGGAGCTTTTCGGCTATGACCGTCCCACCAATCCGCGACTATCGCAGCGTAATAATCTTATCACATTCCCGCGGGCAATTTCTCAATCCAACACCACCCACAAATGCGTGCCGATGATGTTGACGCACACCACACCTCTTTCATTCGACTCTATAATGTATCGCAAGAGCATCATTGCCGCGTTCAATGAGGTCGGCTATAATACGGCTGTTTTTTCAAATCAGGCGAAAAATCATTCTTATACCCAGTATTTTTCGGAAGAAGCCGACGAGGTTGAATATCTTGAAGGCGAAGAGCATTACGACCACAATCTTGTAGGCCGCCTCCGCAATAATCTGGCAAAAAATAAAGGTAAAAAGCATTTTATCATACTTCATACCTATGGGTCTCACTTTAACTACAATGAGCGATACCCCGAGGATATGTCATATTTCAAGCCCGACGATGCCTCTCAGGCCAATGTCCGTCACCGCTCTGAGCTGTTGAATGCCTATGACAATGCGATAAGGTACACCGATGCCGTGATTGACGATATTATAACCGAGCTTGATTCAACCGGAGCAAAGGCCGTCTTGATCTATACCTCTGACCATGGCGAGGATATATTTGATGATGACCGTGAACGTTTCCTTCACGCTTCCCCGGTACCGACATATTATCAATTGCATGTGCCGATGTTGGTGTGGACATCTGAAGAATATGATGAGGCCTATCCTGAAATTCGAAATCAATTGATTGCCAATAAAGACATGTATATAGCTCCGTCGCAGGCTATATTTCATACCGTACTCCAGGTAAGCGGCATTGCTACATCCTATCTTGACAATGCACAGTCCGTAGCGTCTTCGGAATATATCTCACCGACTCCCCTTTACTTGAATGATTATAATGAAGGTCAGCCGCTTGAAAAGTCGGGGTTGAAGAATTGCGATATTGAAATTTTTAGAAAAATTGGAATTTTATAAACTCGACCGCCCGATGGCCGTTTGAAAGTTTCCCGAAATTAAAACGAAAACCCCTGAGGATTAACACCTTAGGGGTTTTCGTTTTTGAAAAAGTTTTCCAAAAACGAAAATTGTTTAAAATAATTGACTATAAAAGTTGCAGCTTTCGGATAAGTTTTATTACTTTGTAATGTTTTTGGCAACCCAAAATATAGAGCGCCGATTTTTATATCAAACCACAGTTTTACCCATTCTCATTAAATCTCGAAAAACAAAATCTCCATACAATGATACAAACCGTACTCAAACGCGATGGTCGCGTAGTAGGCTATAATGAAGAAAAAATTAAAGCCGCAATCCGTAAAGCCATGCTTCAGACTGAACTTGGCGAAGATGAAGCATTGATTCACAAAATTACTGACCGAATTGGCATCACCGGAAAAGAGCAGATGTCGGTTGAGGAGATACAGGATAAAGTTGAGGTTGAACTGATGAAAAGCCCCCGCAAGGAGGTCGCAAAACGTTATATCGCATACCGCGACAAGCGTTCTATTGCTCGTCGTGCGAAGACTCGCGACATGTTCCTGGAAATCATCGAGGCAAAAAACAATGATATAACCCGCGAAAACGCAAACATGAATACCGACTCCCCGGCCGGTATGATGATGAAGTTCGCCAGCGAAACCACAAAGCCTTTTGTGGACGATTATCTGCTGTCGGACGAGGCTCGCGATGCGGTCAAAAACGGTTATCTCCACATCCATGACAAGGACTACTACCCGACCAAGAGTCTGACATGTGTGCAGCATCCGCTCGACCGTATCCTTAAATCCGGCTTTATCGCAGGACATGGTGAATCGCGTCCGGCCAAGCGCATAGAGACCGCCTCGATCATCGGTTGCATATCACTTGAGACCGCACAGAATGAGATGCACGGCGGCCAGGCAATTCCCGCCTTTGATTTCTATCTTGCGCCCTACGTGCGTTCTTCATATATCGAAGAGGTAAAATGCATTGAGCAACTTTCAGGCGAAGATTATTCGCAACTCTATAATGCCGAAATCGACGACTTCATAAAACGTCCGCTCGATGGCCTTAAAGGTGCTGAACGCGCCATGCAGCACGCCATCAACCGTACGGTGGGCCGTGTTCATCAGGCTATGGAAGCGTTCATCCACAACATGAACACCATTCATTCGCGCGGCGGCAATCAGGTAGTGTTCTCATCCATCAACTATGGCACCGATACTTCTGCCGAAGGCCGTTGCATCATCCGCGAATTGCTCCAGTCGACCTATGAAGGTGTCGGCAACGGTGCGACTGCGATTTTCCCCATACAGATATGGAAGAAAAAGCGCGGAGTCAACTATCTGCCCGGCGACCGTAACTACGACCTCTATCAGCAGGCATGCAAAGTGACTGCTCGCCGCTTCTTCCCCAATTTCGTGAACCTTGATGCTACTTTCAATGTGCATGAGAAATGGGATGCCAACGATCCGCGTCGTTATCAGTATGAGGTCGCCACCATGGGGTGCCGTACTCGTGTGTTTGAAAACCGCTATGGCGAAAAAACATCAATCGGCCGAGGCAATATCTCCTTCTCCACAATCAACATCGTGCGTATCGCCATCGAGTGCATGCAGATACAGAATTTGGATGAACGTATCGAACGTTTCTTCACCAAACTCGACGAAGTGCTTGAAATTACAGCCCGTCAGCTCAACGACCGCTTCGATTTCCAGAAAACCGCACTTGCCAAGCAGTTCCCGTTGCTGATGTCGCGTCTTTGGAACGGCACTGAAAATCTCAAGCCTAATGACACCATCGAATCAGTCATCAATCAAGGCACCCTCGGCATCGGGTTTATAGGACTTGCCGAATGCCTCGTGGCATTGACTGGCATGCATCACGGCGAATCTGACGATGCGCAAAAACTCGGACTTCGCATCGTCTCCCACATGCGCAGCCGCGCCAATGAGTTCTCTGAGCGATATGGACACAACTTCTCTGTGCTCGCAACTCCGGCCGAAGGACTGTCGGGTAAATTCACGACCAAGGACCGCAAGACATTCGGCGTCATACCAGGCATCACCGACAAGATTTATTACACCAACTCCAATCATGTGCCGGTATATTACCACTGCTCCCCCCGCAAAAAAGCGCAGATAGAGGCGCCCTATCACGAACTGACCCGCGGCGGCCACATCTTCTACGTTGAGATTGACGGAGACGCAACCCACAATCCGCAGGCCATCGACGACATCGTTGCCCTTATGGACCAGTACAATATCGGCTACTGCTCGGTCAACCACAATCGCAACCGCTGCATGGATTGCGGCTACGAGGACGCTCAGGACAATCTTGACGAATGTCCGAATTGCCACTCAAAGAATATCGACAAGCTGCAGCGCATCACCGGCTACCTCGTCGGCACCACCGACCGCTGGAACAAAGCCAAACTCGCAGAGCTCAACGACCGCATAGTCCACAAATAAAATCATAATGAGGGAGTTATAAAATTCAATTTCTCTAAACCGCGGCAACTATCTGACAGCTTGACATAGTAGCCGCGGTTTTTAACCGCGGAATATTAAAGTAGCGATTATACTATAATAATGGACCAATCAAAAATCAGAGTGATGGATATCGTGCCCGGCACATCGGTCGACGGCCCCGGACTCCGCACCTCTATCTACGTTGCCGGATGCCGGCACCAATGCCCCGGGTGCCACAATCCTCAGACCTGGGAGTTCAGCCAAGGCTCACCGATGACCGTCGATGAAATCATGCAGATAGTCGAAGAAAACGGATTTAACGTGACCCTGACCGGAGGCGACCCCATGTACTCCCTCCCCGCCATTATTCCTCTCATACAGGCCATTAATGCGGCCGGCTATTCGATATGGCTCTACACAGGTTTCACATATGAGCAGCTATTGTCGCTTCCCGACATTGATGCAATCTTGCCGTCGCTCGAGGCTATTGTTGACGGACCGTTTGAACAGGACAAAAGAGACTTGTCATTAAGTTTCCGCGGATCATCAAACCAGCGCATTATTGACGTAAGAAACACATTGGCATACGGAGAAATCGTAACTTTTAATTATTAAACACAATGGCACAGGAAATTGAACGCAAATATCTCGTGACCGACGACACATACAAAGCAATGGCCTCGCGACGCAAACACATCGTTCAGGCATATCTTTCTACATCGCCCGATGCCACCGTACGATTGCGCATCGCCGACGACACAGCCTTTATCACCGTCAAAAGCCGCAACAACGGCTGCCAGCGCTGCGAGTGGGAGTATGAAATCCCCGTCGCCGATGCCCGCGACATGATTGAACGCTGCAACCTCGCCCAACTCATTGAGAAAACACGCTACTACATAGACCTCGACAACCGCACATGGGAAATCGACGAATTTGCCGGCCGCCTGACAGGTCTAACCGTAGCTGAAATCGAACTCCCCTCACCCGATGCCACCTACACACTCCCCCCATTCATAGGCACAGAAGTAACCGACGACCCCCGCTACTACAACTCAAACCTCCTCAACCTCACCTACCCATTCTGATATTTCGAGTAGAGTCAGGGAAATCTTAACGGCCGAAATTGATTATGTATATCGTCAGTTGGAACATTAACGGATTAAAAAGTAGGTTTGACGAGCTGAAGCAGCTTGTCAATTCCTATAATCCTGATTTCGTCTGTCTGCAAAAAGTCCGGTGTAAACCCTGGTGTTTTGGCTTTGTCGGGCGATTGTGAATCGACTCAAAGTCTCACCCCCAAGACCTTAATCCATAATGCAGATGATACTGAATGCATTAGTGTCAAAGATGCAGCTCAATGGATTGCGACTATGGCAGCAAGTGATGGATTTGTTTCCCCAAAAGAACGGAAATTGCTCAAAAACTTTGCCGACACTTATGGGATTGAGGCGAAATCGATATATAATATGGCATTTGCAATCGCCAACAATATTGATGTGCCTGAGGTCAAGTTTGTTTCTCGTACGGAAATGGTTGGGCGTATGTTTGAAGATTTTGTTGTATCGCTATGCTCCGACAAATCACGCTTCAGACTCCTCGCATGGCGAGGAGATAAGACCAATGGTGATGTGTATGCCCTTGAAAATCTTTTACCGGATCTACATATTCGCCATCGGCTCGATAACAGAGACGTCGAATATTATGTTGAATGTAAGTATCGCTCATCATGGGGCGATGGTGGAATTGACTTGTCAAATCAATACGTCCGTTATCATAACGCGGCTAAAGACCGCAAAATTGAACTGTTCATTGCTCTTGGAGTTGGTGGTACTCCTTCCAATCCCGACGAATTCTTTTTGGTCCCCGGTCGGATGGTCAAACTGGATAAGACGATTGACCGCGAACGTTTCTTTAAATGCCTATGCTCTAAAGACCCGGACGGTTTCCATACATATATAAACCATTACTTCAATCGTAGGGTTTTCAAAAGCGTATAAGAAATTCAACGAAAAGTATCTGCTACATCAACCATTGACCGACATAAACAAATCCAGCTGCCATCCACCAAACTTAGTCCTGTGAGCGAGCTTCAGCTCGCAAAAAAATCAAATACGTCAATGTCCTTGTCGGCAAAATTACGCTAATAAAAGTATAAAAATGCGTCAAAATGTTACAGCGCCCTTCGATATAAACCATAAATGAACATTGCCGTGGACCTCTACGTTCTAATCTGAAAACGTAGACTTATGAAAAAATTTGCCCTTGTCATCCTTTCGCTGTTCGCAATATCTGTTGGCGCATCCGCCATAAATCTTAAAGAAGCGTATGCCGCTCTCTCAAATGTTCCTAATATAAATATGCGCCAGCCTGATGCCAATCTCCCTGTTATCGACGAGCTTATCATTAATGGTCAGATTGCTGCCGCATATAATCTTGACTCAACAAAAATTTTTGAGACCGGCACATCAGTGTATACGATACTTAACCAAATACCGATGTCCTACATGATTAACGGCGGAAACAACAATCAGGTCGCAGCTTTCGTCTATGCAACGCCCAACGAATCCGGTACAAACGACATCCTCGTAGTAGTCATGTCAGGATACCGTGGTTTAGCTATTTCAATATTCGGCACTGCCACTAACGAGACCGTTGCAGCAATCAAGTCCGCCCCCTTTGAAATGGAAGGCTCATATTTGAATCTACCGGCAGAAGTCCCCAATATCGGAGAGTTCAATATTTCCTTGAGCAAAGGCCGATAATTCTTCTCATTCGACAGATACAAATAAAGAATAGCCTAAGCTTTCCAAAGCATATATACTGCATAAAATAGCCGGTTGCCTCGCTCAGGTAACCGGCTATTTCCCAATTAACTATTTTTCGTTTTGACGTTTATTTGCTTGTGCGGGAAGATTGTGATTCTTTCGAGTCACGCCATACACGGTTCACTTTATTCCCCCCGAAATTATACGTTATGCCGAATATGACTTGCGACTGGTGGCTGTCAAATGTCTGACGTAGTGTAAAATCGCGGAATTGCTGCATGGAGCGCGATTTGTTCCATCCGAAAATATCATTGGCCGAAAGACGCAGATTCAGACGGTTGTCAAGTAGTGAGTATCGGAGCGTGAGGCTCAACAACTGCAGGGATTTATACTTCACGAGACTGTCATGCCAAGGAAAATAATGCGTGAAGTGTGCGTTGAACGTAAGCGTTTTCTGCTGATTGAGCATCCAGTTGCCGCTGACTTCAATTTTGCCGGACCAGTCGTCGGATGTCGGCGTCTGAAAATCATCTCTGTTGCCGCTGGCATGGCTGTGGAACACCTCTCCCCCAACATTCATCTCCCACCACTGGAATATATTGCGGCGATAGCTGGCGTAGAGCCCTGTTTTATTGGTCGACAGGCAGTTATAGGGAATTGTGCTCTTGACTCCGTCAGCGTCAAACCGACTGATATAACTGATGGCATCGTCGGCAAACGAGGTATAAAGCACCGCATACAGTCCGCCAAGTCCGTAATAGTTGATTTCCGCATTATGGTAAAGCGTCGGCTTGAGGCCGGGATTACCCGAGGCATAATCGTCAACGGATTGATAGAATCTGAACGGATTTAGATCCCAGAAATTAGGACGCCCCATTCCCATCGAATAGCTCAGATTGAACGAGCCGGCTTCCCCCTTGTTCCATGACAGGTTGAACGTCGGGAACAGGCGCCCGTAGTTGTCGCGGTTAGAGATGGAACTGGCGCGCAGGTGTCCTCTCGTCCAGGTGTATTCGTAGCGCAATCCTATTCTACCCCACAATCCTCCACCGAGACTTCTCGATGCCGACACGTAGGTTGCGCCTATGCGCTCGCGATAGTCGAATGCGTTCGACTCATTCTGATTCGGCATCCATGCGTTCCCGATGCGGTCGCTTAGCTCCAGCGACGACGAGTTGTCAATGTCGGTGTATGCTATGCCGGTCTCGATCTGCGCCCATTTATATGGAAGTTTGAAATCTACTTTGCCACTGTGGAAAGTGTAGTCATTTACACTACTCTCGGCAATGCCCACATCACCGAGCTCAGTGATGTCATAGAGTGTGGATACGATAGCTCTGCTTGGATCGTGCTTGGTGAAAAGATTGTAGGTCAGCTGCAACTGCTCGCCGTTCTTGCCGAAAGTCCAGTCGTAAAATCCGGTCACGGTCAAAGCGTTGACTGGCCGCTCCTTTGAGTCAGAGTGCGACACTGACGTGTAATCTACATAGTCGGTGCGACTGTTCCTCTTGCCCGTGACATTGTCATATTTGTAATTGACTATGGCGCCGGCACTCATAGTCGATGAGAATTTGTAGCGGAACAGAGCGTTAAATCCGGTGTTGAAGATATGGGAATCAGTGCGCGAGCGCGACAGCCTGGTGTGGTCGCTAAAGCGATATTCGGCGTCAAGGTCATTGATGACTTTGACATCGTGCAGGTTGGCATCGAGCGATAGTTCGACACGGCGCGTGGTGTGGTTGATGCTGCCGCTGAGATATTCGCTCAATTTATCACCGAAATTCAATGATCCGTATACGCTCCCTCTCGTGCCAAGTGTCTCATCCTTCGTGACGATTGACAGATAGACAGCGTTTGGCTCCACTGCATATCTCGACGGCGGAGTGGAAATCAACTCTATCTTCTCGATATTCTCGGCCTGTAGCGCACGAAGGCGGGTAGCCATAGCCTCGTCGTCAAGTTCCATCAGTATGCCGTCTATGATATAGCGCACCTTCCCCTTTCCTGCCACCTTTACCGAACCGTTTTCTACCGATACACGAGGAATGCGGTCAAGCAGTGTCAGTCCGTCAAGCCCTTTGCTGTACGGATCGTTCTTGACGAGATAGACAAGTTTGCCCTCCTGCTGCTTGACGACCGTACGCCTTGCCACGACAACAACCTCGTCAAGCTGCAACTTCCGTTCCCACTCGGCTGCGATTGAGTCTACTGCCGAAGTATCGTTCTGAGCGGCCGCTCCCGCCGCAAGCATTGCACACAATGCGATTGATAACAACTGTTTCATACGTATTATTTTTAGGTACAGCATGGGCAGCCCCCGACATCTGCAAGGAGCAAACACACTGTATGTTAAATGATTATCTGATTACTTCGTTTTTATGACAAAGCGGTGATTGCGATTGTCGCCAACGATAAAATCAATTTTATCGGCACGCAGGCCTCGCAATCCGCTCCGCGAACTGACATGCCCGTTGATGTATATTTTTGGCTCCGGTCCGCTCTTTGCCAGTTCGATACTTACGCTCGTGAGATATCCGTCGGAGTGATAGAATATCGAGTGTGACAGCATGCCATTGTCAGTTGTGTCTATACTGTATTTCACCTCGTCGGTGTAGGTCGTCAGTATGGCAGCGTCATCAATCTGCGATAACGTCTCTGCAAAAGCACTGTTGCGCACACCGATTATCGCAAGAGTCACTATAGGCATTATCATGCAGGCATAAAGCCTTCGTGTCGGCCGACTCTTTTCAGTCATCATCATTCTCAACCTTGTCTTGAGCCGACTTCGCGTCAATCCGTCAGCAATGCTGTGTAACGATGAGCCTACAGCGCTTCGAAGCAGAAGCATCTGGTATTCCTTTTCGTCATAACCCTGACTGATGACATCATTGTCCACCTCAAATTCATGAACATCCTGCACCTCCTTAATCATCAGATATGCGGCTGGGTTGAACCAGTTGAATATAGCCACTATCTGGGCCACCGCAAGCTCTATCCAATGACGGTGTCGCAGATGGCTCTTTTCGTGCTCGATTATCAATGGCATATCCTTAGCATCAACCGAGGCCGGAACGACAATGTATCTGCCCCAACTGAAAGGCGCACATGCATTGCTGGTGACTACGAGAGTGTAACCGTCGCATTTTGAGTGCCGACCCTCTTTTATGATACATACAATTCTGATAATCGAACGAATGGCAAATATCAAAGATACTGCTATTCCGATTGCATAGACAATGGCTATCGCTCTCGGCCATAGCGGAGCCGCAGTGTCCGACAGGCTGGCCATCTCGGCAGAAATCTCCTCCATAGGATTTACAGGACTGCCGACTGGGACATCGGCCGACAGCGCATTGTAGGCCGGAACAGCAAGTAGGGAGAAAGCATATATTGACATCAATACTATGCGGTTGAAACGGAAGAATGTAGCCGATGACAATGTCCATTTATACAATAGATATGACACAGCCAGCAAAAGCGCCACATAGAGAGAATATAGAGCGAGAGATCCCATAGCCTTATTTCTTCTTTTCAATCATGTCAATCAGCTCTCTCAATTCGTCAGCCGATATTGACTCGTTGCGCGTCAGAGTCGAAACGAGATTGAACGATGAGCCTCCGAAAAATCTCGATATAACATTTTTCAAAGTGTTCTCGCGATACGGCTCTACATCCTTGACGGCACAATAGCGGTTGGCATTGCCCACCATCTCTTTCTTTACCCATCCCTTCCCCTCAAGACCTTTCAGGAAAGTCGCGATGGTGTTGAAGTGCGGACGTGGTTCCGGCAACATGTCGACAATTTCGCGAACAAACAGCGGGCCATTGCTCCAAAGAATACTCATAATCTCCTCTTCTCTTTCTGATAACTTTTTCATGTGCACCAAAACAATTATGCAATAAGACAAATTAACTACACCGCAAATATACTCCTAATATTTTAGTTACGCAACTAATTTATTAGTAATATTCATTTTTTTTAGTTTACAAAACCGATGCATGTCGTATTTCGCTTAGATACAACCATTTACAAACAACATCCGAGTTGCGGGGATTCTTAAAGACTGCAACTCGTTGCGATGACTATTGAAAAAAGCTATACATTATATTCAACTGAACACAAATAATTCTTAAATTTGTCTGTAAAATTATTTCGTCATGATATCCAATAAAACGAAACGTAATATTTGGTTTGTACTTGGCATATTAGCACTTGCCTCGACAATTGACAGGACAATTCGTATGATCGATGGTGAAACCGAATGGTGGAAAGTATGTTCTGCCGCCGTAATAACAGCCTGTTGCGTGAAATTCTATCTGTCCTATCGTAAAGAAGTCAAAAACGGAAATCTGTCCGGCAAAGTCAATCCATTCAGAAAATTCTGATAAATACAGGTTGCAGTGATGAAACAGAAAGTAAATCTCAGCACATATAGTGTGATAATGACATTCTTCATCCTTGGTGTCCTCATCGGGATAATCTGTTGGCAGGCATATAAAGATGTTGTCTGGGCAATATGGGTGTTATTGGGAATCATAGTCAGTTTATGTTCAGTAGCTCTTTACTATGTGCCGCTTTCAATATCAGTCGATGAAAAGTATTTGAATATAAATCGCCCGCTGCGCATCAAAAGCATTCCACTCGACGACATTAAGTCAGCAGAACTATGTTCCCCTACAATGGCTGAAAAACGCTTATGTGGAAGCAACGGATTCTTCGGCTATTGGGGTCATTTTACCGAGCCCTCCATCGGCAAATACTTCGCCTACTACGGCAAAGCCTCCGACTGCTTCCTCATAACCCTGACCAACAACAAAAAATACCTCTTCGGCTGCCAAAACGCCCCCGAAATGGTCTCCGCCATCACCTCCCGCCTCAAATAAAATCCAACTTCGCAACAGGTTTATTTGCGAAAAAGCATTATTATCCCCGGGATTTTTATAGATTTGCATATAAGTAACTGTTCAAAATTATTTTGATATTATGGCGGAAGGATTTTTTAGCCGATTTTTATTGAGGAAGAAGGAATGTAGCGAGCTACATGACTGATGACGAGATATAAAGCGGCAGAAAAGACTCCGACAAAATATTAAAATAATGAGAATGGTTGATATAAAATAATTTTAAACAGTTACTTATAACAAAATCAAAGATAAAACCATGGGAATGACTACTGCGGAAAGGATTCAGCGATATAATTCTTTTCAGGAACGGTTTCCGATAGAGAAACTGGAGGAAATGACGCTTGAAGAATACACTAATCTCGACAGATCAGATTCGTTCTGCTATTGGATAGAGAGCCGGACAGGTTCTTTAGGCTCGTTCTGGGGCGGATCTTCTTTCAAATTCGGTATTTACCGTTATAAGAACCGGCCGTCGGATACACGTGTCGTATCGGATGACAAATATGCCTGGTATACATCCCTTAAAGCGGGAACAGCACAGGAGGCTTTTACCAAAATCCGCAATACTATAGTACGAATAGCCAATGCCGCACGCATAGGCAACTTTGAAGCAATTGATGACATAGAGGAATTAGGCAATTCCTATAAATGGAAAATTGCATTTCTCTACTCCGATTTCCGTCTCATTCCGATATATAAAAGAGAATATCTCGTCGGAGCGGCTGAAGCCATGGGCATTGCGAACACCGCGAACATGAAAACATCGGCCATACAACGAAGGCTCATGGAGATGGCAGGAGATCAGAATATTTTTGATTACTATGATTTCCTTTGGAAGAACAGAACCGGCGCCTGGCAAAAGCAAAAATCCGAGTCGACTATCGAAACAACAGACACGGTATCGGACATTAATCAGGATGGCAGCAAGATAAACTATTGGTGGCTTGTGGCCAGCCCGAAATACTGGACGTTTTCCGACATTAAAGTCGGCGAGCAGGTAGTGTACACCGTCAAGAATGACAAGGGCAACAAACGGCGTATCCCTGCAAATTTCGAGCAGGCCAAAGTCGGTGACATAGTGATTGGTTATGAGGCCAATCCGGTTAAATGCATAGTTGCGCTTGCCAAAGTATCAAAAGCGAGCGACGGCGAAACCATCAGTTTTGTCAAGACCGAGACACTGTCAACTCCCGTCTCCTGGTTCGATTTCAAAAACAGTCCTGAAATTGCCGACATGGAGTTCATCAGAAACCCCAACGGCTCATTTTTCCGACTCTCCGAAGAGGAATATAGTTTTCTGATAGAATTAATACGGCAGGATAATCCCGAAGACGATAATCCTTTATTACCGGTTGATGCCCCAAAGCCTTACGATGATAAAAAATTCCTCTCGGAAGTCTTCATGTCGGAATCTGATCTCAATAGTCTGAAAAAACTGCTCAGGCATAAGAAAAACATCATTCTGCAGGGCGTTCCGGGCGTAGGCAAGACTTTCTCGGCGAAGCGGCTTGCTTATGCCATGATGGGAATGACCGACGATTCACGCGTGAAGATGGTGCAGTTCCATCAGAACTACTCCTATGAGGATTTCATCATGGGATACAAACCGTCGGCATCCGGATTTGAACTCAGGGAGGGCGTTTTCTATGAATTCTGTCGCAAGGCTGCCAATGACCCCGCTGAAAGAGATTATTTTTTCATCATTGATGAGATAAACCGCGGTAACCTGAGCAAGATATTTGGAGAGCTACTTATGCTTATTGAAAATGGCTATCGTGGCAAATCAGTTCAGCTCGCCTACCGAAAGGAAGAATTTGCCGTCCCTGAAAATCTGTATATCATTGGTATGATGAATACCGCCGACCGCTCATTGGCAATGATTGACTATGCCCTGCGGCGCCGCTTCAGCTTCTTCACCATGCATCCCGGCCTTGATACCGCAGGATTCGAAGCCGAGATAAGCAAACATGACGACAAACGGGTGGAGAAAGTCGTCGAAGTCATACGTCAGCTGAATTCCGCAATAGCAAACGACGATTCGCTCGGCGAAGGTTTCTGTATCGGCCACAGCTATTTCTGCAATCATGACACCTCGACTGATTGGATTGAAAATGTTGTACGTTATGACATCTGCCCCATGCTTGAGGAATATTGGTTTGATAATGACGACAGACGGCAGGCCGCCGTCAACCGTCTGATTGAAGCACTGAAGATATGACCGACGATAAAGGCATACTTATAAAGAATATTTACTACATGCTGACCTATGCTTTTCAGGAGCTTAGGCATAACAGCTACGAAAAAATCGCCGGTGAGAAATTTGACGGTATTTATGACCTGTTTGCTGAAATTATTTGTAGTGGTATCTCTTCTCAGCTTAAGCAAGGTCTACACCGCAGGTACGTCGGACAGACCGATGATATGTCGACCCTGCGCGGACGTCTCGACATATCCGCGACCATAAGGAATTATGCCAACGCAAGGCGCATCCTGTCATGCGAATTTGACGAATATTCCGAGGACAACGAGTTCAATCGCATTTTAAAGTCGACAATCGCACTTTTGATAAGCCACCCGGATGTAGCGCCCGCCAGGAAAACATCTTTGCGTAAACTGCTCCCGTTTTTTGTCAATGTCGGAGAATGCGATTTGAAACGTGTCAGATGGAACGCGTTCCGCTTCGACCGTAATAGCCGTACATATCAGATGCTGATATATTTATGCTATTTTGTCGTCGACAACTTGTTGCTCACCACCGATGCCGGCGAATACAATATGAATACGTTCTCCGACGAACACATGTGCCGCCTCTACGAAAAATTCGTGTTGGAATATTACCGCCGTCATCATCCCGAGTTCAAAGCCTGCGCACGACAGATCGACTGGAATATCATCCGCGAAGAGTCCTCGGTCAATATCCTGCCGATAATGCAGACCGACATCTTTCTGACAATCGGCGACCGCACACTGATTATCGACACCAAATACTATGCCGCGTCAATGGCTAAGAATTTTGACAAACTCAAAATCCACTCCGCCAACCAGTATCAGATATTCTCCTACGTGATGAACCACGACCGCAACCACACCGGCAAAACCGACGGCATGTTGCTTTACGCCAAAACACAGGAAGAAATCGTTCCTGACAATCAGGCAAAATTCGCCGACGGCAACACCATCTACTATCGCACCCTCGACCTGAACCAAGACTTCGAAAACATAAAATCCCAACTCGAAGCTTTAGTAAAGCTCTAACCTCCCATAACACATTTCATAAACAACAAATCCACTCCATAAATCTCCAATTTAACTATCATGAAAAAGTTTCTTCTGACGTCAGTATCCCTTGTAATCCCGCTTATTTCATTCTGTCAGGAAGATGGTTCTATAATTGGTCGCCCATATAAGAACTTTGATACTCTGCATTCTGCTCTTATAACAGTTTTCACCCGCGCAATATCTCACTGATAATAACTGGGACTTAAGTACATGACAAAAATTTGAAAACATCGAATTTTGGGGTATAAGCAGGACGCAGAAGTATGGTTGAAATCTCCTCCAAACCATACTTGACAAGAGTCTTTGCCTTTCTTCCATGTTTCAGAATCCTTATCGGTTTAATATTTATATCTTTATGTTCACCAACGAGATACGCCCATACAAGAGCCACGCATACCATCGCGACAAGTCTTGCGATGCGCTCCATATCGCGCATATTACCGTATGCGACGGCTGTTGAGCCATCCTGTCCATTCCTTTCCGATGAACTCGC
>CAMWJS010000006.1 GCA_947174635.1 uncultured Muribaculaceae bacterium | reverse complement strand
ACTAGCGACCTCACGCCCCCCAGACGCGTACTCTAACCAACTGAGCTACACCCCGATTTGGTTCAAAAGCGCTGCAAAGTTAAGCATGTTTTTTTTATTATGCAAATTTTTTGGCAAATTATTTTTATATTTTTTGAAAAAAATTTTCACGACACACAATTCGCTTCTAATTTACAGGCATTTATAGCCAGCAGCCTATTTATAGGCATCCGATGTAGAATATATCGGGATATTTCACTAATTTTGCATTGCAAATCAACATAAAACATTGACATCGGGTGAATGACCAGCTTTCACTCCGACATCCCGACCATAAGGAATAAGAAATGAACAAAAAAGATATATGCTGCATAGGACACATCACGCTTGACAAGATAGTGACCCCGCGACTGACTGTACATTCGCCCGGCGGCACGGCATTCTACTTCGCCCACGCAATGAGCAGCCTGCATGCCGAAAATTTCCTGCTTGTGACATCGCTTGCCGAAAGCGAAATGAAAGCTGTCGACGATATACGCGACCTCGGCATCGACGTGACGGTGATTCCAAGCCGCAAATCGGTATACTTTGAAAACCGATACGGCGAGGATCCGAACCACCGCACGCAGCGTGTCCTTGCCAAAGCCGACCCCTTTACGGCAGAAGGCGTTGCCGGAATCAATGCCCGCTATTACCATCTCGGCACTCTGCTTGCCGACGACTTTTCGCTCGACATCATCAAGGCACTGAGCGCAAAAGGCATTGTGTCGGTCGACGCGCAGGGCTATCTGCGCGAGGTGCGTGGCGACAAGGTGTATCCCGTGGACTGGACTGACAAGCTCGAAGCGATGAAATATATCGACATACTCAAGGTCAACGAGCATGAGGCGGCAGTGCTCACCGGCGCTTCCGACCCGCGCGAGGGGGCGGCCATCCTTGCAGGATGGGGTGTGAAAGAGGTGGTGCTGACGCTCGGCAGCATGGGTTCGGTGATACTTGCCGACGGCAAGACCTACGAGATACCGGCATTCGAGCCGGAGGATGTGGTCGATGCCACAGGCTGCGGCGACACATACATGGCCGGATACCTCTACATGCGCGACAAAGGCGCCGGCTGCGCCGAAGCAGGCCGTTTCGCCGCCGCCATGTGCACAATCAAGCTCCAGGCAAGCGGACCATTCCGCTCGTCGGCCGATGAGGTCAGACAACTCATTGAGAAAACTTAACTGGGGCGAGACGCCTCCGCCCCTACAACCACTAAGTAACCAAAACGCTATCATGGCTGACATAAAGACACAAGGCGCAAAGCTCATCGACAAACGTTACCTCGTACCGTTCATACTCATCGCCTCGCTATTCTTCCTGTGGGGATTCTCGCGTTCGATACTCGACGTGCTCAACAAGCATTTCCAGGATGTCATGTCGCTGTCGAAGACCGAGTCGGCGCTCATACAGGTTGCCGTTTATTCGGCCTACTTCCTGATGGCTCTTCCGGCGGGACTTTTCATCATGCGCAAAGGCTACCGCAACGGCGTGGTGCTCGGCCTGATACTGTTTGCCGCGGGAGCGTTCATGTTCATACCCGGCGAATGGTGCGGCTCGTTCGGCATGTTTCTGACCGCACTGTTCGTGCTCGGCTGCGGCCTCGCATTTCTCGAGACGGCAGCCAACCCCTACGCCGCAGGTCTCGGCGACCCGCGCACCAGCGCCAGCCGCCTCAACCTCGCCCAGTCGCTCAACGGCATGGGGTGCATATTCGGTCCGCTAATCTTCGGACAGATACTTTTCACCAAAGAGGGAGCCGGCGGGGGCGACAATCTCGCCCTACCCTACGGCATACTCGGTGTCATAGTCATCATTGCTGCGGTGATATTCACGCGCGTGAAGCTGCCCGAGATAAAGAGCGAGGATAGCGCCGCCACCGGCGCCGACCGGAAGATGGTCAAGAGCCTGTGGAGCCGACGGACATTCGTGTTCGGCCTCGCGGCGATATTCTGCTACGAGATATCCGAGATTGCAATCAACAGCTTCTTCATAAATTATGTGACCGACGACGGCAGCATCGCGGCTTCGACTGCGTCCAAGATGCTTTCGATATGCGGTCTGGGACTCTTCTTTGCCGGACGCCTTATCGGCAGCCGCGTGATGAGCCGCATACGGGCAGAGAAGGTGTTGCTGTGGTGCGCCGGGGCCACTGTAGCGTGTACGCTTGTCGTGACACTTGCATCGGGCATGACGGCTATTGTGGCGCTGTGCGCCTGCTATCTGTTCGAGTCAATCATGTTCCCCACCATCTTCGCGTTGTCGCTCAACGGTCTCGGCAACCTCACAAAACTCGGTTCGTCGTTCCTGATGATGAGCCCCATCGGGGGCGCTATCGGCACGCTGACTATGGGCTACATAGCCGACCGCGCGGGTATGTCGCTGTCATTCCTCGTCCCGATGGCAGGCTATGGCGTAGTGCTGCTTTTCGCGCTATATTACACCCGCCGTCATCGCGCATGACGCGCCTGTTTTTAACAAAAGGACAAAAGAGTTGACAACAGAACAGTTTTATACTTAGGAACGAATCAAGACTGTTTTTTACTTAAACAGTAGAACAAAAGAACAGGAGAGCCGGCAACGAGACAAAATCTATTTTTGTACTGTTGCTACGGCTTTTGTACCTTTGTTATTGTTTTTTCAGTCCGAAAATCGTGAATTTGACAAGAGGCTTTGCTATGCGGAGCGTGGGACGATAGCGCAATGAGCGGAACAAGGCGCTCAAGGCGCGGCCATACATGCGATGCGCCAGGCAACGGCTCATGCGCATATTATACCATAGGGCAAGGTAGCGTTTCAGACCTGCCGCATTTTGGTTTTCAGCGTATAACAGTTCGAGCTGACGGCCTACTTCATCTGTGGCTTCAGGCGGACGCGGATTACTGTAGCCCCTGCGATACACCGCCGACGACTCAGTGCAGTAGGCGATATCGGAGCGGACGGCAAGACGCGCCCACGTCAGCAGGTCTTCGCCCGACTTTATACCCTCGGGAAAGCCTCCCACAGCAAGCAGAGCGTCGCGACGCGCCATCACTGCCGACGTCCACAGCGGAGGATTTGACTCCGCCGCCATCACGAAGTAATTGCCGATGACGCCGTCAGTGCCGACGAACGGAACGTTGCGCAGGGCGTTGGGCACAACAGAGCCGTCGGGCATCAGGTTCTCATAGTTCGTGGCATACACCGAGCAGCCGGGATAGCGTGCGGCGAGCGCGGCGAGCACCGGCAGATGTCCGGGCTTCCATTCGTCGTCGGCATCGAGAAAAGTGACATACTCACCTCGTGCCTCCGCGATACCGCGGTTACGGGCGGCCCCCACGCCGGCGTTGGCCTGAGCGACTATGCGCAGTGAGTCAAGCCCGTGTACGGCGGCATAACGGCGCACCACTTCGGCGCTGTCGTCGGTCGAACCGTCGTCGACCACCACGATCTCGCAATCACGGAAATTCTGCTCCACAATCGAGCCGAGAGCCCGCTCGACGAGCTTTCCTTTGTTATAAAGCGGTATTACGATGGATATCATATCCACAAATTTAGTAATTTTGCAGCGATTTTTGAAATATGATATGAGCGATTTGAATTTGAAGGGACATCTGGCGATGTTCGGGGCCAACCTGACGTGGGGTCTGATGGCTCCAATCGTAAAAATAGTGCTTGCTTCGGGCACAGTGGCACCGATGCTGCTTGTAGACTTCCGCATGGCCGGAGCGGCGCTACTGTTCTGGCTAACCTCGTTGTTCATGCCGCGGGAGCATGTTCCTGCCCGCGACAAGCTGCTGCTGTGCGGTGCCGGGCTGCTCGGCATATTGTGCAACCAGGGCTGTTTTGTGCTCGGAGTGAGCATGACGAGTCCGAGCGAGGCAAGCCTCGTGACCACTACGATGCCTATGTGGGTGATGCTGCTTGCGTGGCTCATACTTCGCGAACCGATAAGCCTGAAGAAGGCCGGAGGCATAGTAATCGGTGCATCCGGCGCCCTTATACTGATGCTCGGCAGCCCGTCGCAGAGCACCAATGCTTCCAATCCCATGCTCGGCGACCTCATCATCCTGACCGCGCAGCTCAGCTTTGCCCTATACCTGACCCTCTACCGCAACTTCATCCGCAAATATTCGCTTGTTACGCTGATGAAATGGATGTTTCTGTCAGCCGCCATCATGTCGCTGCCGATAAGCGTACCCGTGGCCGCCGCCACCGACTGGAGCGCAATCAGCCCCGTTGAGTGGGGAGGCATCGCTACGGTAGTTATCTGCGCCACATACATAGCCTATATCTGCGTGATGACCGGACAGAAACTGCTGCGCCCCACCGTGATCGGCATCTACAACTATCTGCAGCCAATCGTCGCCACCGCCATCGGCATATCGCTCGGCATCGACAGCTTCACCATCCCCAAAGCGATAGCCGTAGTACTGATATTCAGCGGCGTATGGCTCGTAACCACCAGCCGCGCACTGGCCTCCGACAAATAACACTATAAAATATCGTCAAAATCGCAATAAATTGTAGGGACACGATATATCGCTATTTACTTATCAGAGAGCCGGGAGGCTCGGGGGGCTACTATTAACCGTGGTTCGTAGACCGCGGAGCGGGCGCAGACCCCGGCCATAAACCCACCCGCCGAATAAGCCCGGGAGGGGCGGTTTGTGGTTGTAAACAAGCCGGTTACCACACACCGCCCTTCCCGGGCTCAAGAAATGATTGCTACGGGTCACCCCGGTCTGCGCCCGCTCCGCGGTCTCCGAACCGGGGTTAATAGTAGACCCCCAAGCCTCCGGCTCTCCGATGTCACACCCTTAAGCAAACGGCATTGGGACGCGATACAAATTTCGGTTTTTATGTGTTTTGCAACGATATCGTAACCCTATTGTGCAGGACAATACCGCGGGGCGAGACGCCCCCGCCCCATATAGACATTACCGTTGAAAAAAGAGGCCGGGTAAATTCCACTTTTGCGTGAAATTTACCCGGCCTGTTTATTTATCGGAAAATTATACAGTCGGCATTATTTCCATTCGGCGTCTTCGCCTTTGGTGTACCATGACGAGCTCTTGTATTCGAACTGGCCTTTGCCTGTGACAACATAGACTACATTCTCAACTGTGCGGGCGCCGGTGTAGGCGGTGAAGTTGATGGTGTAGGTCACTTCCATACCGTCTACGGGAACTGCATCGGGATGCAGTTTGGCGAGAACGGCAGGCATTGTCTCGAGGCAGAAACGTTTCTTCATCAGCTCGGTAGCCTCTTCGTCTGAGTAATCCTCATAGAGCTCGGGATATTTGCTCTTGGCGTTGGCGCCACGGATATCGACGTTGCAGTAGTAGAACGAGGTGCCCGAGTAGAACTCAGAGTTGCCGTATTTCACGTCCATATAGGGGCCATCCTTGAGCGATACGCCACCCATGGGCTTGGATATGTTTTCGAATACCCAGTCGACAGCGGCAGTATAGTATGTAACGGAAGGCTCGGTGCGGCTTTCGGGGAGCGTGATGACTACCGACGGGTCATAGAGCCAGAAACCGTTGCGTTTTACAAACTGCGAAGTAGTCTCGCCGGCGTTGATTGCCCACTCAGTGCCGTTGTAGATATACTGTGCGGCCTGATATGATGTCGACGTACCGTTGTAGTAGTTGTAGGCCACGGTGATTTCATCCTCTGCCGCAGCGTATGGATATTTGTTCTTCAGATATATGGGGAGCAGTTCTGCGGGAAGAGTGCCTGAGAGATTGCCGTAGCTCTGTCCCATGGCCTTGTAGTCGGCGGGCTGGAGCACATCTTCACCGGTCATTGACAGCCACGATGTGCCGTCGAAATACAGGATGGCATTCTTGACCGTAGTGACAACTTCGCTGACGGCACCGCGACTTTCGGGAGCTGACGCTTTCGACGGACTCTCTACTGAAGTGATGACGATGTTGAAGAATTTGCCTGAAGAAATCGAAGAAAAATAACCCTTGATGACGTAAGTCTCGTCGGTGGTGATCTGGTCGCGGATAAACTGCGGAACCTGATAGCCGCTGCCCTGCGATACCGAAGCGCCGTCAACGATGAAGTTGTAGTAGTTGCCCGAAACGGAAGCCTTGCCCGTAATCTGGACATACTCGGCAAGCTCGTTGGTGGAGCGTGTGACCGCTTCGTCCATCATGGCTCCGGTGTAGACCTTGGGCGCGGGATAAGTGTAGGTACCTTTTCCGTCGACGGTGTAGCTGTCGTTGGTGATTGCGATCTGGAAGCCCTTGCCGTAGTTGCCCACGGTGCCGTTGAGAGTAATCTGGCTGCCGATGGCCACTGCGTTGACATCAAATCCCGATGCCTGGTAGCAGAGGATAGAGCCGCTGTTGTCGGTGAGGATGAAACCGCGGTTGTTGATGGCGGTAACATAACCCTTGATCTCCACTTCCTGGCCGTCGGCAACGGTGCCGATTACCGATGTGGGCTCGAACACAGGCTCCTCGCCGCCGCCGATTTCACCGAAAATGGGATTTTCGGAAGCCTCGTTGTAAGTCACGACAGCATATTGTCCGGCTTCAGCATCGGGGAACTCGGCTTTGAGAATACCGTTGACCGCACGTGATGAGAAGGGATGAGAGGGTGCAAAAGCGTTGATGTAGTTGTCGTCGCTGCCCCACACCGTCATGTAATCGTCTTCCGAGAGAGTCAGCAGTTCCACACCCTTATTGATAAGGAGCACGCTCTGCGGACGGTTGGCGGCAACGTTGTAGGTGACCTTTACAGCCGAACCGTTGGAGAGGGCGAAGAAATTGTTGGTAGAGTCGCGCAGTATCGCAGGGATAAAGCTACGAGCCTCGGCGTCGGTAGTGAATGAATTTGTAGCCGCAATCAGTGCTCTCTCCTCCTGGGTGCCTATGGAAGTATAGGGCGCCTGGTTCTGGATTTTGGCATAGTCGGCGGCAGTCAGGGTGTAGGTTAACGTCTCTACCGACGTGCCCGGTTCCGGCACTTCGAAGCCGTCGAGCTTATCGTTCCAGTCATTCTCGTTGCAACCGGCGAGCAGTGCTACCGCTCCGATGGCGAGAAAACCGTTTTTTATTATAGTGTTCATATTGTATTATTGTATTGAGTGATTAGAACGCGATTTTGAGACGGAGAGAATAAGTGCGGCCGAATGAGTAGAACACGCGGAACGCGTTGTCCCATGTGCCGCGGCTTCCCGATGCGGTGTAGGCGTCAACCACGTAGTTGTAGTTGAAGATGTTGTTGACGTTGCCGAAGAGAGTAGCCTCGAAACCGGCCATGTCAAACTTGTAGCTTGCCGACATGTCGAGCTGGTTGCCCCAGGGAATTCTCCAGGGGTCGGCCACGTTTACCTCCTTGAAGGGGATAAGGTCATTTTCCGAAACGGAGTAGTCGGAATAGTTGCGGGCCGAGAATGTCCAGTCGGCGCCGATGCGCATGCCTTTGAACGGTTTGACGGTGAGGCCGATGGCTCCGGTAGTCTGAGCCGAGCCACCCACTTTGCGTCCTTTCTGGTTGAGTATCGACCAGGCATGGTCTTCGGCGAGTACGCCCGATGCCAGTTTGCCTGAAGTGTTGGCAAGAGGCTGGCCGAGTTCGTTGTAGTAGTAACCCTTTGCGTTAGAGTCCCAGTTCCAGTCGCCGAGCGAAAGCATGGCGTCGATGTCGAGCCATTGTGTGGGACGGTATTTGAGGTTGAACTCCAATCCCATGTGTCGGGCGTCGACACCCGACATGTTCAGGTAATAACGTGTACCGTCGCCCATTGTCGAGGAGCGGGTGGTAGTCTTGTCCATCCACTTGGTGTAGTAGGCGTTGAATGTGGCGGTGAACACCGGTGAGTGGTATTCGTAGCCGACTTCAATCGAACCGCACTTTTCGTTGACGGGATCGGGGTTGATGGCGTTGGAGGTAGCCTGCGATGCAAATACGCCTTTAGCGAAGAAAGGCGCGCGGGTGAGGTAACCGCCGTTGAAGTATACGTTGTTGTGCTTGTCGATGTTGTAGTTGGCACCGCCCTTAACTGAACCGGCAATGAAGTTGGGCTTGTCGGATGTGCCGTGCTCCTTGTCATAATAGAAGCGGTCGACACGCCAGTAGGTGGTGTTGTTGAGCGAGCCGGCGAGCACCATTGTCAGCTTGTCGGAAAGTGTGGTGTACTCAAGCTGTGCGAAACCGCCTTCCTGCACGGTGTAGCCGTCATAGTCACGGTAAACGACGTCGCCCACACCGAGTTTCTGGTATTTCCAGTTGGGATCGGCAGCCGCCGCGTTGTTGGCGGGATTGACGCCACCACGGCTTGAGTCGTCCATGAAGTACGCACCGTCGTAGAGGTCGGTGATTATATTCTTGTGTTCGCCGATGTAGTAGCGGATATCGATACCGGCGGTAAGATTGAGCTTCTTCTCGATAAGCTCGTTCTTGTAGGTCGATACGAGGCCGAACCACTTGTGGGAGTTGACCGACTTCGACATTACCATGTTAGAACCGGTCTCCGACTCCATGTTCATCTCCTGGATGGCGGCGTAGTCAAATGTACCGTCCTCACGGCGGAAGAGGGTGTTGAGATTTCCGTTCGATGAGCCGTACCATGAAGTGTTGCTGAGTTTCTGTCCCTTATAGTATCCGCGGCCCTGACCCGACGAGCCGTAACCGCTTGCCAGCGACACGTAGACTGCCGACGACAGCGACGACTTGTGGTCGATCTGCCAGATATGGTTCAATGAAATCTGCGGTTTGTGGTAGACGTTCTTTGTCGAAGAGCGCACCTGGCCGTCTCGGTCGTAACCGAAAGTGGGGTTATAGCGGTACATGCTCTCTCCGTCCATATAGTCGGCCACCTTCTGCCAGTTTTCGATCGACAGACCGTCCTGCGAGGAGCGTTTGTAGTGCACCTGCGGCGAGCCGAACGCGGTCAGTGACAGCTGGTGGGCGTCATTGATGCGCTTAGACACGTTGAGGAAGTATGTGTAGGCGTTGAAGTTGGTGCCCTGCACGTAGCCGTCGCCCCATTTGCGGGTACCCATCAACGATACTGCCCAGCCGTTTTTCATCAGTCCGGTAGATACGTTGAAACCGATATGGTTCATGCCGTCGTTACCCATGCCGTAGAACACCGAGCCGCCCTTCTTGGCGTCGAGCGAGCGGGTGGTGATGTTGAGCGTACCGCCCACCGAAGGCACCGAGATGATCGATGCACCGAGACCGCGCTGCACCTGCATCATCGAAGTAACGTCGGAGAGTCCGGCCCAGTTCGACCAGTACACCCAGCCGCCTTCCATATCGTTGACCGGAATACCGTTTACAAGCATACCGGTGTTCTCCGATTTGAAACCGCGGATATTGATTTTGGCGTCGCCGTAGCCACCGCCGTCCTTGGTGGCCCACACGCCGGGAGTTGTCTTGAGCACTTCGGGGAATTCCTGGCCGCCGAGTTTGTTTTCAATAAGAAGAGCGTCGACGCTCGATGCTGCAACCGGAGTCTTTCTCGTACGTGCTATCGACTGGGTCACAACCACGTCCTTAAGCATTTGGGTCGACACTTCAAGAGCGATAGTCCCCATTGAGGCCGAAGCCGGCACACTGGCTGTTTTGTATCCTATGTACTCGATGGTGAGCTCCTTGGTATTGTCAGGCACCTTGATTGTAAAATTGCCGTCAATATCAGTGGTGACGCCGGTTTTGGCCCCGGGCACCATAACTGAAGCTCCGATGAGAGGTTCCCCCTGGTCATCAATAATTGTGCCACGACACACATAATCGGCAAAAGCCGCAGAGCCGGCAGCCAACAACGTTGTGGCAAAGAGAGTGAGTCTCTTCATACTGTGTAATTTAATTGGTTAATAATTGTTACTTTTTTTTCGCCCGAAGGCTTATGCAAGAAAGGTTATAGGCCGCGCATTGCCACGCGGTTTTTTAACCATGTTTCACAAAGATAATAATAAATGTAAAAATAACCTAATGAGCCTGACGCTTTTTTAATGCCTGACGCAGCTATCGGCATGCAGAATATCATCATCAGCCACATATTGACGATACAATGCCATTTTAATTGAGGTTTTAGTGGCAAAAACGTTAAAATAAAGTTAAAATGATATTTTTTTGCCAAAAAATTATGTTTTATAACATAAAAGTCTTTATCTTTGCATTGTGTTTTTCATGGTATTAGATTTAAGGTTAAAAAAGATTATTCGTCGGGATGACGGATAATTTTTTTTTGCCGCATACCGAAGCATGGCAAACGGCTTGCCGGCGTCTCGATGACAGCTCACTCAGTGCTCAACTTTTGATATGAGTCACCATCTAAGAGGGTGTCTCATAACAAAAGTTAAACACTGAGTCGAAAATTTTGAGATGTATTTGATGTTGAGACGAAGGAGCATAGCGAGCTATGTGACTGAGTCGAAGCGTCAAAGATACTCAAAATTTTCGATAGAAAAGGTATTTTTATATTTTCGGTCATATTATAAATTTATATGTTTTTAATATTACTGTCGCCTTGATGTCTCTTTTGCTAAATTTTTGTTTTTCGTCGGTCACATAGCTCGCTATGCTCCCTCCTCAAAAACAAAAATTTATCTAAAAGATACATCACTCAGTGTTTAACTTTTGTTATGAGACACCCTCTAAATTTGCAGATATCAACCCATTTTCATTCCTTTGTAGAATAATCACAACAGTATACAATGAAATCTCCACTTGCCGTATGCAACATGCCGGGCATCAATGAGGCCGGCTGCGACGAAGCCGGACGCGGATGTCTGGCCGGCGATGTATATGCTGCCGCCGTCATCCTTCCCGACGATTTCACCCACCCGCTCCTCAACGATTCCAAGCAACTGACCGAAAAGCAGCGCGACACACTGCGGCCGATTATAGAACGCGAGGCCGTAGCATGGGGTGTAGGCATAGTGACAGCAGCCGAAATCGACAAAATCAACATCTTAAATGCCTCAATCCTCGCAATGCACCGCGCCCTCGACTTGCTTCAGGTCAGGCCGCAGGCCATCATTGTCGACGGCAACCGCTTCCGTCAATACGGCGACATACCATTCCGGACCTTTGTAAAAGGGGACGGACGCTTCGCCAACATAGCGGCAGCCTCCGTGCTTGCCAAGACCCACCGCGACGAGGCCATGATGCGTATTCACCAACAGTACCCGATGTACCACTGGGACGACAACAAAGGATATCCCACCCGCGCCCACCGGCAGGCCATCGCCGAATTCGGGCCCTCACCATTCCACCGCATGTCGTTCCGCCTCCTCGACACCCAGCTTACACTTGACCTGTAACAGCGTTTTGTGCGCCAATAAGCAACTGTTTAAAATTATTTTGAACAGTTACTTATAAAAAACAGGTTGTTAAAAATTAGCAACAAAGAGCCGGAGGCTCGGGGATGTGATTAACCGGGGTTCGGAGACCGCGGAGCGGGCGTAGACCCCGGCTGCAACTATATTATACAGATGTTACTACCATGTGCCCCGGTCTACGCCCGCTCCGAGGTCTCCGAGCCGGGGTTAATCACATTCTCCGAGCCTCCGGCTCTACAATTATGCGCCTATAAATGTATTTCTTAAAATAAATTTTTTAAATTCAATCCGGCTTTGCAACTGAGCTTTTTTATATTGAAAAATTGACTGAAGCTCTTTTTTTTGCTATCTTTGTGCTATTATCATTTACTCCCACAGATCGAAATTACCAAACAAACACGATAACATACAATGTACCAGACAGACCAACGCATCGTCATCACCCTTGACGCCGGGGGGACGAACTTCGTATTCGGCGCCATGCGCGGCAATCGCTTCATTGTCGACCCAATCACAAAACCCTCTAATTCCCACGACCTTGACCTCTGCATCAAGACTCTCATATCGGGCTTCGAAGAGGTGATAGCATCGCTCGAACAGTTGCCCGTGGCCATCAGTTTCGCCTTTCCCGGGCCGGCCGACTATGCCAACGGCATCATCGGCGGCTATCTCCCCAACTTCCCGTCGTTCCGCGACGGTGTGGCCCTCGGCGAAATCTTGCGACGCCGCTTCGGCATTCCGGTCTATATCAACAACGACGGCGACCTTTTCGCCCTCGGCGAGGCAATGGAAGGACTGCTCCCCGAAGTCAACGCACGCATCGCCGCAATGGGTGGCGAAAAGAAATACACCAACCTGCTCGGCTACACATTCGGCACGGGCTTCGGCATCGGCTCCGTAATCGACGGACGCCTCAACCGCGGCAACAACTCATGCATCGAGACATTCTGTCTGCCCGACACCTTCAACTCCGACATAATCGTGGAGGAGAGCGTGGCAATCCGCGCCATCAGACGCGTCTACGGCGAGATGACCGGAAACCCCGACCACGGGCTCACCCCCAAGGAGATATGCGAGATAGCCGACGGCACACGCGAAGGCAACCGTGAAGCGGCAAAAGAGGCATTCCGCCGCTTCGGCATTGCTGCCGGCGACGCTATGGCAACCGCCGTCACCCTCACCGACTCGCTCGTAGTGATAGGCGGAGGACTGACAGGCGCCGCCCGCCACATCATGCCTGCCCTGCTCGAGAAGATGCGTTCGTCAATCAGCACTCTATCGGGCGACAAGGTAAACCGCGTGCAGATGAACGTCTATGACCTCGACAACGAAAACGAATTCCGCGAATTTGCCCGCGGCAACGGGCGCCCGCTCAAAATCCACGGCACAGAGGACACTGTGGCCTACGACCCCGTAAAACGCACCGGTGTGGCAATCTCACGCCTCGGGGCAAGCGAAGCCATCTCCATAGGTGCCTATGTGTTCGCGCTGGCATCAATCGACGGAAAACAATAACCTTATCCATAAACATCGTTCATGAACAAGATTTTCACTTTCAAGCCGATACTCAAGACAGTGGTCTGGGGTGGCGACAAGATAAAGAAATTCAAAAACATCGACACCGACATGGAAAACATCGGCGAAAGCTGGGAAATATCCGGCGTTCCCGGCCACGAGTCGGTAGTCGACTCGGGAGAGGACGCCGGCCTGACCATCACCCAACTGATTGACCGATACGGCGCCGACCTTGTGGGCGAGGATGTCTACCGCCGCTTCGGCCACGACTTCCCGCTTCTGATAAAAATAATCGACGCACGCGACAACCTCTCCGTGCAGGTACACCCCGACGACGAGCTTGCCCGACTCCGCCACAACAGCCAGGGAAAGACCGAAATGTGGTACGTCATCGACGCTGACTACGACGCAGCCATCACCGCCGGTCTCTCCAAGGAAATCACACCCGACGAATACCGCCGGCGCATAGCCGACAACTCCATCGCCGACGTTCTCGCAAGCCACCGCTCGCATCCCGGCGACGTATTCTTCCTCCCCGCCGGACGCATTCATGCAATCGGCGCCGGAAACCTCATCGCCGAAATCCAGCAGACATCCGACATCACCTACCGCGTCTACGACTACGACCGCCGCGGTCTCGACGGCAAGCCCCGGCAGCTTCATGTCGAGGAGGCTGTCGATGCCATCGACTACAAGGTCTATGACAACTACGTCACCGACTACGACCGCAACGCCACGGGCGAAGTGCCTCTGGTGGGGTGCCGGTATTTCGACGTTCAGAAAATCACCGTCGACGGCCAGACTTCCCTGCACCACCTGAGCGAATCGTTCGCAGTGCTGATATGCATCAGCGGTCAGTGCACCATCGACATAGACCAAGAGGCGGCAAGCAGCATATCGCGCGGCAACACCGCGCTTATCGCAGCATCAGCCCGCGCCGTCACCCTCACCGGCAACGCCGTGCTCATCACCGCATCAGTACCACGGCAATAAACGATACCGCACAATTTCAAACCTCATACGCAGGGCAGTGGAGCTGTTTTATCGCTCCCCTGCCCTGCTGTTTTACGCCCTAATCGAGTTCGGCAACTCAGCATTCACGGACGATTTGCCTGCATATCCTTTTAATTTATCAGAATAATCGTGTCGATTGTGTGTATTTTTTATTAATTTTGCGCCAATTATAACAAAATATTGCGCGATATGAAAAAGCAAACAGCAGCCATACACACGGCATTCCGGACAAAAGACGCATATAACTCCTTAAGCATGCCGGTCTATCACACTGCCGCATACGAATTTGACGACGCAGCGACAATGTCGGATGCATTCTGCGGCCGGAGCGATATGCCCGACTACTCGAGAGTGATGAATCCGACGGTGACATTTTTCGAGAACAAGGTCAGGTCACTCACCGGCGCCAGCGACGTAGTGGCGCTCAGTTCGGGTATGGCAGCGATAAGCAACAGCCTTCTTGCCGTATCATCGGCAGGAAAAAACATAGTCTCGTCAAAACATCTTTTCGGCAACACATATTCCCTTATTACAGGCACGTTGAAACGGTTTGGCGTGGAGCCGAGACTTTGCGACCTTACCGATCCGGCGCAGGTTGAACAGGCTATCGACGACAACACTTGCTGCATATTCTTCGAAATCATCACAAACCCGCAGATGGAGGTCGCCGACATAAGGGCGCTATCGGCCGTTGCCCGACGTCATGGCATACCCCTGATGGCCGACACCACACTTATCCCGTTCACTCAATTCAGCGCCGGGGAGCTCGGTGTCGACATCGAAATAGTGTCAAGCACAAAATATCTATCGGGTGGAGCGACATCAATCGGCGGCCTCGTAATAGACTACGGCAATTTCCCGGAATTCAGCAAGCGCATACGCAACGAGATGCTTTTCAATCTCGGCGCATACATGACTCCACACGTAGCCTACATGCAGACCATAGGGCTCGAGACTCTCGATGCCCGCTACAGAATTCAGTCGGAAAACGCCTTGGCTCTTGCACGAAAACTAAAATCGCTCGACGGTGTAATGAGCGTAAACTACATCGGACTGGAGGACAACAGGTTTCACGCTCTCGCCCGCTCTCAGTTCGGGCATACGGCAGGCGCGATGGTGACAATTGACCTCGCCGACAAAGAAGCTTGCTTCGATTTCATAAACAGACTCCGTCTGATACGCCGTGCCACCAACCTGTTTGACAACAAGACACTGGCCATACACCCCGCAAGCACTATTTTCGGCCCCTTCACCGACTCCCAGAGGGAAAGCATGGACATCAAAGATACAACCATACGCCTTTCAATCGGCCTCGAAGACCCCGACGACATCTTCGATGACATAAGACAGGCTCTGACACCAGAACAATAACGACAGTTGCCGACAATGCAGAAATATGATTTTGACACGCCGGTCGACCGCACCGGCACAGGCGCACTGAAATACGAAGTATTGCAGGAAAGGTATGGCGACTCCAACCTGCTCCCGCTATGGGTGGCCGACATGGATTTCGAGACGCCCAGCTTCATCACCGACGCGCTGCGCAAAAGGCTCGAACATTCATTATTCGGATACACGGTCGAACCGTCGGGATATTTCGACTCAATCACCGAATGGATTGCCACTCACCACGGCTGGGATGTGCGCCGCGAATGGCTGTCATATATCCCCGGCGTGGTAAAAGGCATCGGGATGGCCGTAAATGTCTTTGTAAAAGAGGACGAAAAGGTCATCATACAGCCACCTGTCTACCATCCGTTCAGGCTCACACCGCTGGGCAACAGGCGCAAAGTGGTCATGAACCCGCTGCACGAAAACCCCGACGGCACATACAGCATGGATTTCGACAACCTGACGCAGGTAGCCGACGACAAATGCCGCATGCTCATCCTTTCAAACCCGCACAATCCGGCAGGAATAGTATGGGACAGGGATACCCTGCGGCGTCTCGCCGAATTCTGCCACAGCCGAGGCATCATCGTCATCTCCGACGAAATCCACTGCGACATGGCTCTATGGGGCAACAGGCACATTCCGTTCGCCTCCGTATCAGAGGAAGCCGCCCGATGCAGCATCACATTCGGAGCGCCATCCAAGACGTTCAACATAGCCGGAATTGTAAGTTCATATTCGATTATCCCGTCCGACACCCTGCGCGCGAAGTTCTATGAATGGCTCGCCGCCAATGAGTTCAACGAGCCGACACTTTTTGCCCCCATAGCCACAATGGCGGCATTCAGCCCCGAAGGCGAGCAGTGGAGAAAGGAGATGCTGCGCTACGTAGAGAGAAACATCGACTATGTGGCCGACTTCTGCCGGAAAAACATCCCCGGCATCGTAGCGCTGCGGCCGCAGGCTTCTTTCCTGGTATGGCTCGACTGCCGCGGTCTGGGACTCGACCACGACGCACTGACCGGGCTTTTTGTCAGAAAAGCCGGACTCGCCCTCAACGACGGCGAGATGTTCGGGCCCGGAGGAGAAGGCTTCATGCGGCTCAACGTAGCTGCGCCGCGTGTCATACTCGAAGAGGCCATGCAGCGGCTGAAATCGGCCGTCGACACCCTCTGACAACAATAAACACGCAGTCTGACACAAATATACCGCAAACATGGTATTGCATGTCACATGGCTTCGCGCTACCTTTGCATAAAATAATTTTAACGACTACAATTATGGCACACATCTACAAAAATCTCACAGAGCTGATCGGAAGGACACCGCTCCTTGAAGTACAGAAAATCGAAGAAGCCGAAGGGCTTAAGGCAAAGATACTTGTAAAACTCGAGTATTTCAACCCCGGAGGCAGCGTCAAGGACCGCATCGCCCTCGCCATGATAGAGACCGCTGAGAAAGACGGCATACTGAAGCCTGGCGCCACAATCATCGAACCCACGAGCGGAAACACCGGCATAGGCCTTGCCTGGGTATCGTCGGTCAAAGGCTACAACCTCATCCTTACGATGCCCGAGACAATGAGCGTAGAGCGTCAGAACCTGCTCAAAGCCCTCGGCGCGACACTGGTGCTTACACCCGGAAGCGAAGGGATGAAAGGTGCCATCCGCAAAGCCAACGAACTCAAGGAGGAGACCGAAGGTGCCGTAATACTTCAGCAATTCGACAACCCTGCCAATCCAGCGGTCCACGAGCGTACCACAGCCGAGGAAATATGGGACGACACCGACGGCTCGGTCGACATTTTTGTCGCAGGCGTAGGCACGGGCGGCACTGTCAGCGGCACTGCTGCCGGACTCAAAAAACACAATCCGGCAATCAAAGCCGTAGCCGTAGAGCCGGCAAGCTCGCCTGTGCTGTCGGGAGGTCAGGCCGGTCCGCATAAGATACAGGGAATAGGTGCAGGCTTCGTGCCGAGCAACTTCAATCCGGAGGCTATCGACGAAGTAATCCCCGTAAAAGATGATGACGCCATACGCACATCGCGCCTGCTTGCCCGTGAAGAGGGTCTGCTGGTGGGCATATCGTCGGGCGCATCGCTCTACGCCGCAATCCAGCTGGCAAAACTGCCCGAAAACGAAGGGAAGACTATCGTGGCACTCCTCCCCGACACCGGCGAACGCTATCTGTCGACAGTGCTTTATGCTTTCCAGGAATATCCTCTCGACTGACAGCATCGTCTGCGATGGCACAGAAACACCATTTTGTCATAACGGATAATCAGGATATAACCCGCGTGGGAATGCGCGGGTATATCTCTTCGCTGTTTCCTCAGGCCGACATCTCCGAAACCCGTGACAAAAAGGCTCTGACAGAAATTCTTGCCACGGCATCAGCTACCGTAGCCATACTCGACTACACCCTGTCGGACTTCAATACCGTCGACGAGCTTCTCATTGCCGTAAAAAGATTTTCCGACGTGCGCTGGATTTTATTTTCCGACGAACTCAGCGAAGACTTCCTGCGACGTATCAGCGGCGAAGATAATGTCAGCATCACCCTCAAGGAGAATCCCGAAAGCGAAATTCTCGCGGCACTGGAAAGCGCGGTGGCAGGAGAGCGCTTCGTATGCCGGCGGATTTCCGATCTGCTCTGCAGCACATCCTCCGGTTCTGAAACCGAAATAAAACTCACCCCTGCTGAAATTGAAATACTCAGGATGATTGCCCGCGGAAAGACGGTAAAGGAAATCGCCGCCGAACGTTTCTCAAGCACCCATACTATCGTAACCCATAAAAAGAACATATTCAGGAAACTCGGCGTAAACAACGTTTACGAAGCCACCCGATATGCAATCAAGGCCGGCATAATCGAAATGATGGAATACTACATCTGACAATCAGCTAAGTAACTGTTCAAAATTATTTTGATATTATGGCGGAAGGATTTTTTAGCCGATTTTTATTGAGGAAGAAGGAATGCAGCGAGCTACATGACTGATGACGAGATGGAAAGCGGCAGAAAAGACTCCGACAGAATATTAAAATAATGAGAATGGTTGATATAAAATAATTTTAAACAGTTACTTATGACCGGGTCCTTGCCAAGCGCCGGCGCGTCAGCATGAAGTCGGCCACGATGACTGCCGTTGTCAGCATTTCCGACACCGGTATCGCCAGCCACATCCCTGACACTCCGAGCAGATGTGGCAGATACAGAAACATCGACACAATAAACACAATGCCCCTGAGCAGGGTGAACACCGTGGCGCGCACCGATTTCTCAAGACTTTGATAATATCCGATAAAAGCGATATTCAGAGCGAAAAACAGGCCGCACAACGCATACTTCGGAAGCCCGGCGCAGGCTATGTCAAACGCACCCGACTCGGGCGAAAGAAACAGTGAGACAATCAGGCGTGCCCCGGCTGCCACCGACACAGTCACGACCGTGCCGCACACCAGCGCCGCAACCAATGCCACACGCAGCGACTTTGCCACGCGCCCCATATCGCCTGCACCGAAGTTATAGCTGATAATCGGCTGCACCGACTGTGCCACGGCATTGCTGATTGAAAACATTATCGGAAACAGATAGCATGCGATGCTGAACGCAGCCACTCCGTCCTCACCCAACGCATGGATAAACACATGGTTGCCTGTCAGCATCATCACCGACATGGCCAGTTCGGTAAGCAATGTGGCAAACCCAATCTTAGCCATATATCCCGTGTTGCGCAGTGTCAGCAGCAGGCTTGTCACCGACAGCTTCAGCCGATAGAATTTCAATGTCGACGAATATTTCACAAAATACACCAGAACCATAATACCGCCCAGCGCACAGCTGACCGATGTGGCGACAGCCGCTCCTGCAACACCCATATCCATCGGGAACACAAGCAGATAGTCCAGGCCGATATTGAACACGGCCGCCGTCACATTGCACATCATCGCATAGCGCGGCGAACCATCAAGACGTATCAGCATCAGCCCTACGCACTGGACAAGCAGAAATATCATACCCGGCAGAAGCCAAAGCAGATATCCGGCGGCATCAGCACGCAGCGCCTCACTGCTTCCGAGAGCCGTCACCACACCGTCGGGCGCTGACAGGCAAAGCAACGACAGCGCCGCCACAATGGCCACCCCGACGACAAACGCCTGCGTGCCTATTATATTTGCAGCCTTGACTTCCCTGTTGGCAAGCCTGATACTCGCAATCACCGAAGCCCCGATACCCAGCATCAGCCCGATACCGGTAACGACCATGAACAGCGGCGCCACGATATTGACAGCCGCAATCCCGTTCGCTCCGACACCCTGGCCAACAAACACTCCGTCAATGATTGTCAGCAACGCATTGAACACCATCCCGACCAGTGTCGGAAAAAACAACGCCCTGAAAAGTTTCGGTATATTCTCGTTCCCGAAATCAAGACTGTCACGCTGCAGATTTCGATCTTTCTTCATAATGCAATAATCATTGGGTTATACAAAAAAAAGCGGATAAAATGAGTGGTTTTACCCAGTTATCGTCATCTATTCCTTAATCTGCTGGTTGATTTACGACCTTGTCCTCACTCCCGAATAAAGCATCAATAAACTTTTGCCTGCTTCACTATTCAGATATTCCACCGGGAGTCATTTACGACATGCATTTAAACTTAAAAATCCTTGTAAGAAGTTACTTACAAGGATTTTTAAGTTTAAATCAGCGGAGAGAGAGGGATTCGAACCCCCGGAGGTGTGACCCTCAACGGTTTTCAAGACCGCCGCAATCGACCACTCTGCCATCTCTCCTTTGAATATTTTATGCAAGGAGTCCGTTTTTAAGCAACCGCTGTTGTCCGATCCTCATTGCGAGTGCAAAGTTATTACTTTTTTTCCAATTATCCAAATTTCCGATTGTATTTTTTATCTTTTTTTCATACATTTGCAATTATACATTAATTTAATAATAGCTCTAACATAAAATACGTACCATGAAAAAAACTTTGTGCACCCTGACCCTGACAGCACTGCTGGCCGGAGGCGCAATGACATTGGCAGAAACAGCATCTGCCACGGTAAATTCCATCTCCACAATGCTCCACAAAGGAGAAAGCTTCAATCACGGATGGAGGTTCCATCTTGGCGACATCAACGGCGCCGAGACTACCGGATTCAACGACTCTGCGTGGCGTCCACTGTCACTGCCCCACGACTGGGCCATCGAAGGTGACTTCAGCAAGGACAATCCGGCCGGAACCGGAGGCGGCGCACTGCCCGGCGGAATAGGATGGTACCGCAAGACATTCACCCTACCCAATGGTGCAGAAGGTAAACGCATATTCATCGATTTTGACGGCGCATACATGAACTCTTCGGTCTATGTCAACGGACACTACGCCGGCGGACGACCCTACGGCTACGCATCTTTCAGCATCGATGCCACCGGCCTGCTGAATGACGGAGAAAACACCATAGCCGTAAAAATCGACAACGCCGACCAGCCCAACTCGCGCTGGTACTCCGGATGCGGCATATACCGCAACGTGTGGCTCCGCGCCGAAAACAACGTATTCATACCCAAGGACGGCACCCATATCACCACCGACGGCAACAAAATAACCGTCAACGCCACCATCGACAACACCTCGGCAACACCACGCCAGGTCAAAGTAACAACCACCGTCCGGGACTCCAAGGGCAAAAAACTCGCGTCGCGCCAGTCACGGCTAACTGTCGCGGCCGGCAGCGACACCCTCGTCAGCAACACTCTCGCCGTCAAGTCGCCGCAACTCTGGAGCCCCGAGTCGCCGGCTCTTTACACCGTCACCACCGAACTGACCGATGCCGCCGACGGGAAATCACTCGACTCCGACGTCACCCGCACCGGCTTCCGCTCCTTCTGCTTCGATGCCGACAAAGGCTTCTCCCTCAACGGCTCGCCGATGAAACTCAACGGCGTATGCCTCCACCACGACGCCGGTGCCCTCGGCGCTGTAGTAAACAAAGCCGCCATACGCCGCCAGCTGTCAATACTGAAAGCGATGGGATGCAACGCAATACGCACTTCCCACAACCCTCCCGCGCCCGAGTTTCTCGACCTTTGCGACGAGATGGGATTTATGGTGATGGACGAAGCCTTCGACATGTGGCGCAAACGCAAGACCGCCTACGACTACGCCAACCATTTCAACGAGTGGCATGAGCGCGACCTCGACGACTTCATACGCCGCGACCGTAATCACCCGTCGGTAATCGTATGGAGCATCGGCAACGAAGTGCTCGAGCAATGGACCCACGCCGACGCCGACACCCTTTCGCTCGCTCAGGCCAACCTGCTGCTCAACTTCGGCCACGCAGTCGAACAGACCGACATCGAGGGCAACGAAATGTCGGTCAACGC
Source organism: uncultured Muribaculaceae bacterium (assembly GCA_947174635.1). Taxonomy (GTDB): domain Bacteria; phylum Bacteroidota; class Bacteroidia; order Bacteroidales; family Muribaculaceae; genus JAGBWK01. The sequence goes on along the minus strand of CAMWJS010000006.1, from coordinate 52,196 downwards.
TCTGCTCACAAAGAAACTCGCCGACCGCGTGCGCGACCTCGACTCCACCCGACCCATCACTGCCGGATGCAACGAAGCCGCCACCTACAACCACCTATACCGCTCCGGAGCTCTCGACATCATCGGCTACAACTATCAGAACGGATGGCTCGCCGACGTACCCAAAAACTTCCCCGGCAAACCGTTTGTCATCACCGAAAGCGTCTCAGGCCTGTCGACACGCGGCTTCTACATGATGCCCGCCGACCACAACTATATATGGCCCGACAGCTGGGACCGCCCCTTCTACCACGACTCCATGTCATGCTCTTCCTACGACAACTGCTACGTGCCCTGGGGCAGCTCTCATGAAGAGACCATGAAACATGTCCGCGACAAAGATTTCATCTCCGGACAGTTTGTATGGACCGGCTTCGACTACATCGGCGAACCCACTCCCTACGAATGGCCCGCGCGAAGCAGCTACTTCGGCATCGTTGACCTCGCCGGATTCCCCAAAGATGTGTATTACCTCTATCAGAGCGAATGGCAGAACGACACCGACGTGCTCCATCTCCTGCCCCACTGGAACTGGGAAGAAGGACAGGACATCGACATCATGGCCTACTACAACAACGCCGACGAGGTCGAACTCTACCTCAACGGCAAATCGATGGGCGTCAGCGGCAAGACACCTGACCGACTCCACGCCTCATGGCGCATACCCTTCACTCCCGGCACCCTCACCGCCGTTAGCCGCCGCAACGGCAAAGAAGTGGCACGCGACTCGGTGACAACCGCCGGAGCTCCCGCCGCCATACGCCTCACCCCCGACCGCAACGTAATAAGCGCCGACGGCACCGATCTCTGCTATCTCACGGTCGAAGTCATCGACTCCGAAGGCAACATCTGTCCCTGGGCCGACAACAACATCACATTCAGAGTCGAAGGCACAGCATTCAACGCCGGTGTCGACAACGGCTGCCAGTACACCCACGAGCGCTTCAAGGCTGACAGCCGCAAAGCTTTCTACGGCAAAGCCCTCCTTATAGCACAGAACAACGGCAACAAAGGCTCGTTCACCGTCACCGCAACATCTCCCGGCCTTCAGCCCGCCACCGTTTCCCTCGCCGCCGAATAATCTCCCGAATTAAGACCCCTTCCCTAAATAAATGTTAACACTCGGCGAAGGGGTCTAAACTTTTTGGCCGTAAGATTGTCATATTGTTATGAAAAAAATTTTATTCTTACTTTTATTCGTGGCCGGCATCTCTTTTTACAGCGGTGCAAGAGTCACTGACGGCGAGTCGATTGACTATCGCGTCATGTATAAATGGGGACTTGTCAACAAACAGGCCGGAACTGTCAATCTCTCGACCCGCAGAGCCGACGCAAACTCCATAAAAGCCCGGCTCACTGCCCGCTCCGAGAAATGGGCGGACGCATTCTATGCCGTGCGCGACACCCTGCTCGGACAGATGAACATCGCCACCATGGAACCTTCCTACTACGAAAAAATAACCCATGAAGGAGGTGAATACAAACGCGACCTCATCAACTACACCCGAAAAGGCAACCACGTCACCGCCACATGCCGCCGATGGAAACAGAAATCAAAAAAAGACAAACTCACTGCTTCCGAATTGCAGCTTGAAGCCGACGGGCTCACCCTCGACATGCTGAGCTCTTTCTACTACATGCGCTCGCTCGACTACGCCGGCATGAAACCCGGCGACAAAAAAGAGCTCACCGTATTCTCCGGAAAACGAAAGGAGAAACTGACAATCACCTACCACGGACTCGAGAACGTCAATATCGACAAGACCGAATATCCGGCCTACAAGATATCATTCAGCTTCACCGCCGAAGGGGGCAAGAAAAGCTCCGACGACATGGAAGCCTGGATATCAACCGACTCCGGACACATCCCCCTCAAACTCGAGGGAAAACTCCCCGTAGGCAAAGTGCAGTGCTTCTACATGAAATAGGCCGCAGCTGTCAGCTCCACTGTTGACAACTTTTGCAGGAATTATTTGTGGATGGGAATGAAAAGTTTTATCTTTGGGTGGAATTTTTCATCACCGTCCACTTTTTTTTATCCCCCCGACCATGAACCGCAAAGGCAAACTCTATTTCAGATACGGCACGATGGGCTCAGCCAAGACAGCCCTGCTACTCACCACAGCCTACAACTTCGAGGAACGCAACATGCGCTACCTCTGCATGAAGCCTGTCATCGACACCCGCGACAAAGACAACGTCATCAAATCGCGCATAGGAATAGAGCGTAAATGCCAATGGATTTATCACGACACCGACCTCTACGAGTTTGCCCACGACATGTTTGAGAAAACCATGGCGGTAATCGACTGGTTCCTGATTGACGAGGCCCAGTTTCTCACCGCCGAGCAGGTCGACCAGCTGTCGCGCGTGGTCGACGACTTCGGCTCAAATGTGATTTGCTACGGCCTGCGCACCGACTTCCAGTCACACCTCTTCGAAGGCTCACGCCGCCTCTTTGAGATTGCCGACACCATCGACGAAATCAAATCGACCTGCACCTGCGGCCACAAGACCATCATCAACGCCCGCATCGACGCCAACGGCGACTTCGTGGAAGAAGGCGACCAGGTTGAAATCGGCGGCGACGACCGCTACATTGCCGTGTGCCGCAAATGCTGGCGCAACAAACGCATCGAGCAATCCTCACGCGACGCCCTGCCGTTCCTCTGACCCCACCCCTTACGTAATCAGGAGGGTGTTGCATAACCTAATGTTGTAGGGACGCACGGCTCGTGCGTCCGAACCTAACGCCTGACAATCAGCATGTTAGCGGACGCACGAGCCGTGCGTCCCTACATGCCGGCATCATTTTTCAGAGTTATGCAACACCCTCCTGACCCGGCTCAGATTATTTTCCAATACGTCAAAGTTCGTCGAGCTCCATCGACTCAAGCTCTTCATCATCGAGCATATCGTCGAGCTCATCATCCTCAACCACAGCTTCAGTTTCGGCCTCCACTTCCTTAGCCGACACCTTCCGTGGCTTTGACTTGCCCTTGTTCTCAGCCTCGGCAAGCGCGGCCATGATTTTTGCCTCAAGCTCGGCGGCAAGTTCCGGATTGTCCTCTATCACACGTTTCGCGGCATCACGGCCCTGCGCAATATTCGTTCCTCCGTAACGGAACCATGACCCTGATTTCTGCACCACGTTATATTCCACACCGAGGTCAAGTATCTCGTATGCCTGCGAAATACCCTCGCCGAACATGATGTCGAACTCACAACGGCGGAACGGAGGCGCCACCTTATTCTTCACCACTTTCACCTTAGCGTGACGCCCCAGCACATTTTCTCCGTCCTTCACCGAAGTGCCCGGACGTATCTCGACCCTGACCGACGAATAGAATTTCAGCGCATTGCCTCCGGTAGTCACCTCCGACGGAGCGAACATCGCCCCGATATTCGCACGAAGCTGATTGATGAAGATACACGTGGTGTTGGTGCGCGAAATCGCTCCGGTCAGCTTGCGCATAGCCTGCGACATCAGGCGTGCCTGCAAACCCATGTTGCGGTCACCCATCTCCCCCTCTATCTCGTTCTTGGGGGTAAGCGCGGCCACCGAGTCGACCACTATCAGATCCACGGCAGCCGAACGCACCAGCTGCTCCACAATCTCCAGTGCCTGCTCGCCGTTGTCGGGCTGCGACATCAGCAGTTCGTTGACATCCACACCGAGTTTAGCCGCATAAAACCGGTCGAAAGCGTGCTCGGCGTCAATGATGGCGGCTATGCCACCCTGCTTCTGCACCTGCGCTATGGCATGAATGGCAAGCGTGGTCTTGCCCGACGACTCCGGACCGAATATCTCTATTATTCGTCCCTTTGGAAAACCGCCCACGCCCAACGCATAGTTAAGCCCTATCGACCCGGTCGGTATCACCTCCACATTTTCCACCGAAGTATCGCCAAGACGCATTATCGCGCCGCGTCCGAAATCCTTTTCGATTTTGCCCATCGCCGCCTTGAGCGCATTGAGTTTCGCGTCCTTACCGTTTAATTTTTCCTTATCTTTTGCGGCTGTCGCCTTTTTAGTCTTTTCACTTGCCATAACATTGAATTTTTAGAGGGAGTATTTTAATTCTGTAATGCAAAGATACAACCGCACATGGGCAACAATGCGACACACACTACAAAACAAATGTTAACAGCGCATGCAAATAAATGCCCCTGCCCACTAATTTTACTATATTTGTATATCGCAGGGAGATACCCGGCACCCATGTCTACAAAACATTCCGCCATGATACGCATCAAAGAAGGTTTCCGCGGACAACGTTCGCTCGTCATACCCAAAATGATTACCGACATGCTCGAACGCGACAGTCTCGGCGCCGCCCTCCACATCACCGACATCGGCTACTACCCGACGGCGCGCCACCACTTCCGCGAACGTCGCGAGGCGCCCGGCCAGTTCGTGCTGATATACTGCGTTGAAGGGCGCGGATGGTACCGTCTCGGCGACACCCGCTACGACGTCGGCGACGGCCAGTTCTTCATCCTGCCTCACGACCGGCCGCATGCCTACGGCTCCGATGACAGATGCCCCTGGACCATCTACTGGATACACTTCAACGGCACACTCGCCCCACAATATGCCGCCGGAATGCACACCCCCCACCTCATCGCCCCGGCAAGCAACTCGCGCATATCCGACCGCACGGCCCTCTTCGAGGAAATATACTTCACGCTCAAGGCCGGATACAGCATCGAAAACCTACACTACGCCCTGTCGCTTTTCCATCACTACCTCGGTTCCTTGCGCTACATACGCCAGTTCCGCCTCGCAGGCGCATCATCTTCCGAGACATCTCCGACTGCCACCGAGGCAGCATGCCGTTCAGCGATAAAGTTCATGAAAGAAAACCTCGAACGGCGCATATCCCTCGCGCAGATTGCACAATTCACCGGCTACACCCCCAACCATTTCTCGACCATATTCAAGCGTTCGGTCGGCCATGCCCCGATATCCTATTTCAATCTCATCAAAATGCAGGCCGCCTGCCAGATGCTCGACTCCACCGACATGAGCATCAACCAGATAGCCGCCAAACTCGGATTTGACGACACATACTATTTCTCGCGCCTGTTCACAAAAATCATGGGCATGCCCCCGACAGCCTACCGCACCGCCGACCGCGGATAACAAGAGCCTTAGTCAGTGTTAACAAATATTGGGGGCTAAATCACACGCCCCGTCACTTTCAGCACAGTCGCATTGCCCGGACTTGACGTGTCCATTACCTTGAGCTTCTTCACAAAAGGCCCGACAGGCTGTCCGGTGGCATCAAATTCGACCCTCACCTCACCGCTGCCACCCGGCTCTACAGGCTCACGCGGATAATCGGGCACAGTGCACGCGCATGTCGTGGTCGCCCCATAGACGCACACAGCACTGTCCGACATATTGACAAACCTGAACACACATCCATGCATATAGGAGCTGCGGCTCACATCGCCCACATCAATCACAGTGTCGGCAAACTGCAACGCACTCTCCGCCACTGCACACTGCACAGCTGCGGCCATTGCCGCGACAAGCATCATCCGGGTCAGTCTCCGCTTCATCTCACAGCCACTTTTCTTACAGTGCGCGACCCGTCGGCGAGCGTCACCTCAACCACATATATCCCCTTGCCGCCGATTTCAACCATAGCCGCCCCGGCCGACGGAAAGGCCGACGCCACATTGCGACCCGCCGCATCGGCTACGCACACCGACTCTATCGCCTCGTCAGACTCGACGACTACGATTTTTCCGCACACACTGACACTCACACCCGCTTCCGCATCGGCAATGACATTGCCGACTCCCGAAAACTGATGCGCCTCCAGTCTGATTGACGCCACATTGGCGCTCGGCGTTATCGTATATTCGTCAGACTCGACATCATAACTGTTCTTGCGTCCGCTTTTCGACGTCACGGTCACCTTCCATCCGTTTCCGGCATTGTCACTTCTCACGGTGACAGCGCGGCCAACAGGCCACTTGCCTTCAAACCGCTCACCTTTGACAGCCACATCATTGATGCTCACCGTTGACCCGGCACTCTCTACACTCAGCGCCACCTGCTCGCCCAGTCCGAAATAATCGCAGATAATTCCGGGCATCGCTTCCGTGCGTGCGGCGCACCACTGCTTCAGATAATCCACACGGCTGTTCCACCATTCATAACTCGTCGGATTGCCGTAACACTGCAGATGCGCGCGATATTCGGGCATCAGTTCAGCGCGCTGCTCTTCGATAAGCGACGCCGTCACTGACGGACGAAGGAAATCGCCTAAATATACAAAGAACCTGTCAATCAGCCGCTCACGAAATTCCGGCAGACCGGTCATCACCTTGAACAGTTTCACGGCATGGTGCGCGTTGGCCTCGCCGATACTGTAGTTTCCGGTATGCAGCAGGAAGTCGAAATAGTTGAAGTCGGCAGGATTTGATGCCAGAAAGTCAAGGTCTTTCATTATCCAGCGCCACTTGCCGCCATCGGCCGTCGGACGCCACATCACGATATTGTTGCCGGGGAAATCGGTATTCGTGGCCCAGGCGTTGGCGACATAGAGATTTGCGAAATTCTCCACGTCGATTGCCTGTTCCATCTGTGCGTAGGTCGGATTGCTCTCATAGAGTGCTTTTAACGCCTCGAAGCTGTCGGTGCTACCCGCCTTCAGCTCCTCCCAGTTCTCAAGCATGTCAATATCCTCCAGCCCGTCGTAACAGTCCTCCACATAATCCTCGTTCGAGCGCTGCCGCAGGGCATATATGCCGCGATACTTGCCGTTGATATAGCATACGACCGGACGATAGGCCTGCCAGTCGAGATTGTCGCAGTTGCGACCGAACAGCGTCTGCACGAACGAGTCGTTGATGCGCGCCTCAGTGAACGCATTGCCGCCGTTGCGGAGCACAAACGATTTGGATTTCTTCACTCCGGGCTTGTCATCCCAGAACGGATAACTGTATTTCTTTGTGCCGAAACGCTTGTTGGAATACACCGCAAGCGACTTCTGTGCATGGTTTCTCGACCATCCGCCATGTATTCTCAACTCTCCGAGCTGGTTGATAGGGCACTCCCCTCCCGACGGAAGAAAATACTCAACATTGACCGGCCGACGCCAGTTCTCCTCGAAATTGTTCCATAGACCTATAGCCGGGTCATCGAAATAATCCTGATTGGTGTTAAGTGCAATAATCGGCATATCCACTTCGCGCGGATGATAGATATACGATTGCGTGGCCGCACGGGGAGAGATAGCTTCCGACGATATCAGCTTGGCACGTATCACCATCGACTGCGACGACCGCAGAGTGACCTCTTTGTCATAGACAGGCGAGTCAACCGTCGGCTCCGAACCGTCGGTAGTCACATAGAGACGCGTGTCGGCAGGAAGCTCCACCCCCTGCGGTATGCCAATGGTCACCTCCTCAAGTTTTTTTATGTTATAGCGTGCACTGCCTTTTATCGAAAATTCAGGGTCAGGCAATATCAAGGATGTAACTCCGCCGCAGTTTGCCGCGCGTGGCGTGACATTCAGCTCGTAGCCCCATTCATCGCCCCCGTCTGTCACTCGCCCGTAGGCAACATTTGGCGCCGGCATCTTGGGAAACGACACCGAGTCGACAATCTCGCCGTCAGGACTGAACAGGAACAGTTGCCCTTTACCCGAGTCGATGCGGAAATCGGTATGGTAACCGCTCCCCACCTTGTCGCAGTATATCAGATTATAGTTTTTGGCGCCGACACCGAGCGAACCGGTCAGCACATACGCTTTCTCGAAATCTTCGCTCGTGCCCACGCGGTAACCGTTAAGACGGACGGCGGCATCGCCGTCATTGTAAATCTCAAACCATGAATCGGGAAAGTCACCGGCCGCATAGACGCAATCGATATTCGACTGCATCAGCTCGTTAATCCAAAGTCTGGCATCGGCACTCAGCCACGCCGCCATCAACGCCACAGCGCCGGCTACACATCTCTTTTTCATGGTATTATCTGGTATTAATTTTTGGGGGTGTTGCAAAACTATAATTAGCTGTCAAAAGTTGCTGCAAATTGGGAGTCCTGCAACACCCTGATTTGATTACACTTGTTTATGTTTCACATTACAGTTTCACCTCAGCTTCGCCGCGCAGACGGATATCATCCGACGACGCTCCGACATAGATTTCATAGCGTCCCTGCGGGGTCACAAACCTGTGCTCCTTCTCATCCCAGTAGCGAAGTTCGGCATAAGGGATTTTGACAGTCACGGTCTCCGACTTGCCGCGCGGCAGGCTGATGCGTTCAAATCCGCGGAGCTGCTTGATGGGCATGTAAGTGCCCGTGTCGGGATACTTGACATACACCTGAGCCACCTCGTCGCCGTCGCGCTTGCCGGTGTTGCTCACCTTGAAACTTACGTCAACGCCGTCGGCCGTAGTGTCAATCTTAAGGTTGCTGTATCTGAACTTGGTATAGCTCAGTCCGTAGCCGAACTCATAGAGCGGCTTGCCGGTGAAATACTGATAGGTGCGGCCCGGACCGTTGGTGAGCGAATAGTCGTCGAATGCGGGCAGATCGTCCATCGAGCTGTAGAATGTCAGAGGCAGACGTCCGCCGGGGTTGTATTCGCCGAACAGCGCCTCGGCCACTGCATTTCCTCCCTGCTCGCCGGGATACCACGCATAGAGTATCGCGGGGATATTCTCATCCATCCAGTTGATGGCGAGCGAGCTTCCGGCCACCATCACCACCACCGTGTTGGGATTGATTTTGTATATCTCCTTTATGAATTCCTGCTGGTCGGCGGGGAGTTCGAGTGTATAGCGGTCCTGGCCTTCGCGTTCGATTGATTTGTCGATACCCATCACCGCGATAGTCATATCGGCCTCAGCGGCAGCCTTGCCGGCATCGCCGTAAAGCTCGATGCGGTTCACGCTGTCGAGGATAGGAGCACGCCAGAACATACGGGCGAAGCAGTCGCCGCCACCGTCGAAATATTCCACTTTGAGGTCATAGCTCCGGCCGGCCTTGAGATTGACAGTAACATCGTCATTGGTTGCCGGACGCTCCACCCACGAGTCGATCAGCTTCTTGCCGTCGAGCCACACACGGCAACCGTCGTCCGACTTCATCGACAGCACATAGTCGCCGCTTACAGTGGGGCGCAGCTTGCCTGTCCATCTTACCGACATCGGCTGCGACCAGGCCGGATCCGGCGGCTGGCACGAAGGGTCATAGTATATTTCCTCATCGGTACGCACCACTGCGGGTTCACCCTGCAGATTGGCATTTCTGTAATACTCGGCTTTGAGTCCGCCGGGGAAGAAATCTTTTGAAATCGGCTCATATCCCGTGGCAAGCGACACCCACGGCGCATGTATTATCTCCACCTTGTCGCCGACATGGTTTCTGATGCCCTTGAGCACCGATACAGGCTCATTGACCGGCGTACCGCTATAGTCGCCAAATTCGCAACGGTCGGCATTGAGTCCCACCACAGCAATCTTCTTAACCTTCTTGGGATTGATCGGAAGAGTGTTTTTGTCATTTTTGAGAAGCACAAGACTCTGACGGGCCACCTCAAGTGCGAGCTCCTGATGCTCCTTGCATCCCACCTTGTCGGGCGAAATGCTGTTGTAGGGGTTTAGCCCGGGGTCGTCGAAAAGGCCGAGCAACATGCGGCCGCGCAATATCCGGTAAGCCACAGAGTCAATCTCGGCGTCGGTCACGCGATAATCCCTGTAGGCATTGAGCAGCGGCTGAGTGTAGACATTGTCGGCACACTCTATGTCATTGCCCGCTTTCATCATCAGCACGGCGGCTGTCTCATAGTCGCGCACGAACTTGTGCTGGGTCACCATCCACGCCGGGGCGCTGCAGTCGGTCACCACATATCCCTGGAAACCCCAGTCGCCGCGCAGCACTTTCTGTATCAGATAGTGGTTGACGGTGCAGGGCACACCGTTTACGGCATTGTAGGCGGTCATGATTGACTGCGCCTTGCCCTCGCGTATGCAGCGTTCGAACGACGGCAGATAGTATTCGCGCAGGTCGCGCTCCGAAATCACGGCGTTGCACGACGCGCGGTTATGCTCCTCGTTGTTGGCCGCGAAATGCTTCGGCGTGGCCACAGCCTTGAGGTAACGGGGATGGTCGCCCTGCAATCCCTTGACGAACTCGGTGCCGATGCGGCCTGTCAGATAAGGGTCCTCGCCGTAGGTCTCTGGAGTGCGCCCCCAGCGCGGGTCGCGCGCCATATTGACCGTGGGCGACCAGAATGTCAGAAGGTCACTTGAGCCGTCGTGCTGCTTCTTGCCAAGCTCCAGAGCGTTCCACTTGCCGCGCGCCTCGTCGGAGATGGCTGTCGACATCTGCCCTATCAGAGCGGGGTTCCACGTGGCGGCCATACCGATAGCCTGGGGAAACACGGTGAACTTGCCCGGACGCACCACTCCGTGCAGTGCCTCGTTGCCGTGATAGAACTTGTCTATGCCAAGCCGCGGTATGCCCGGCGAGTTGTGTATCATAAGCGATACTTTCTCCTCAAGCGTAAGCCGCGAAAGCAGATCCTTGACACGCTCCGGAATCGGCGCGTTGGGGTCTTTGTAGACCTCGCGTCCCTGCGCGAAGGCAAAGGTCGCTCCTGCCAGACATAAAAGCCCGGCCAAAATGAACTTCTGTATTTTCATCTGTGGTATTAAATATATAACGTATTGAATGATTTCGGCGGAAGTGTCAGAGTGAGGTATCTGTCACCCTTGCGAAGCACTACCTCTCTGGGGGAGTCCTGAAGATTTGCCGCCACAACCACCTCCCTGCCATCGGGATTGACGAACGTGAGCAGGTCGCCGTCAGCGCCATCCGCCACTATGCGGCGCGCACCCGGCTCTATGAAATGGCTGAGATGCTTCATCAGATAGTATTCGGGATGGTACTCTACCTCCTGAGTCTTCGGATTGACCGAGATAAGGGCGTTCTGCTTCCATCCCCACGGGCTGACGCCGGTGTCGTCGAGCACCATGTTCCAGTAGGTGAAGTTTCGGGCGCCGTTGCGCAGGTAATGGCTGATCTGCCACCATGTGTTTTCAGCGGCGGCCCAGTCGTTGCTGCCGTTGCCGCACTCGGCTTCGGTGTGCATCATCTTCAGGTCGGGATACTCCTTGCTGATGACAGGGATAGAGCCTTTACCATCCCACTGGTAGCCGACCCCCTTTATGTATTTGGCTGCTTCGGGGTCACCCAGGGCTTTGCGCGTAAAGTCAGGATTGAGATTATTGATTGTGCCGAATATGATTTCAGTGTCGATACCGTCCTGCTCGAAACGCGGGCCGAGGAAGCGGCCTACGAAATACGCCATATCTTCCGGACGCCACGGACAGCTCGGGAATGTATGGTTGGAGCAGGGCTCGTTCTGTATGTTGATATTCTCGATATGCACACCCTCGGCGTCGTAGGCCTGACAGAATTTGGCAAGATACAGGGCGTAGGCCTTAAGGTAGCCGTTCTGCATCTTGAAGCCGGTGCACGGGAGCTCTATCTGACGCTCCATCTGCAGACCGTTGTAGCTCGGATTGTTCCAGTCAAATCCGCTCGCATAGCTGTTGTTGGTCTTCATCCATGCGGGAGGACTCCAGGGCGACGCCCACATCTTCAGCTCCGGGTTTATTTTCTTAGCTTCCTTGATATAGCGCAGAAGTATGTGACGGTCACGGGCTATAGAGAAATTGCGCATGTCGAAGTCATCGGCCACATCGTTGAGCGAATAGAAATTCATGCCGTAGTCACTTGCCCCGATAGGCATGCGGCAATAGCTGAACTTCGCGCCATCCTTGCTGAAAAGGTCGTTAAGAATTTCCTGACGTGCTTCGGGGGTAAGATAGCAGAGCATATCCCAGCCGATTTCGTTGAATGTGCCGCCGATGCCGTCGATGGTCTGAGCCTCCTCTCCGGCCAGGTCTACTACTGTCGCACCTGCTGCGGGAGCCTTGTCGCTCCATTTGATGTTCTTCACCTGTTGCCATGGAGCGGCGTCGGTCGATGTGTACATTTCCACCTTCTGCGCGCTCGCCATACCGCAGACCATCAATGCTGCGGCGGCTGCCTTTAATTTAATCATGGTAATAATAAATTTAAAATGAATAATGTTGGTTTGTTTTCGGCGGCAAAATTATAAAAAAACGCACTTTTTCACAATAGGCCGAAAGCAATTTCACCAATAATTCATCTTTTGCCATTTCAAAGTCTATCAGTCGGTTATAAGCAGCGTGTTGAACGACCTGGGCTTAAGCGAGAGCTTCATCACCTCGTCGCAGCCGAGCGACACCGACATATTGCGGGTCTGCTCCTCGGGATTGTAAACCACGACCACACGCGAGCCGTCACTGTTCTCGAATGCAAGCAGATTTTCGTCCGTACCCATCGTGATAAGCCGTTTGGCTCCGGGCTGCACATAGCGGCTGAAATGCTTCATCACATAGTATTCGGGAGTGAAGACAGCCTTTTTGCTCTTTGTGTCCACCACTACCATGGTGTTCTGTTTCCAGCCCCACGAACTCATGCAGTCCTGGTCGAGCACCATGTTGAAATACATGTAAAGACCCGCTCCGTCACCGATATATTTCTTCATAAGCCCGTAGGTATGCTCGGCGGCCGCCCAGTCATTGCTGCCGTCGCCGCATTCGTTCTCGGTCTGTATGATGGGGAGACCGGGATATTTCCTGAAGATTTTGTCAACAATATCCTTTCCTTCCCACTGCACGCCCACGCCTTTGATATACCGGGCCACGGCATCATCGCCGAGCATCGTCTCCACATGGTCGAACCGGTCGGTGTTGAGTGTTCCCAGCCAGAGCTCCACTTCGGGGTGAGTCGCCTCGAATTCCGGGCCGAGATAGCTGCCGATGAACGTTGTCATACCCCCGGGAGTCCATGAACAGTTGGGCCATATATTGAACGTATACGGCTCGTTCTGGAACTGGAGCATGAAGATGTCGATACCCTCCTTCCTGTATTCCGTCACATAGCGCGACAGATACTTGCTGTAGGCGGTAAGATACTCCGGTTCGAGTATCATCTGGTCGTTGCCTGCCGGCACCTCTTTTTTCGGATCGAGACCGTTGATGTCGGCCGCACGGTTGGAATAGTGGCCGTTGGTCTTCATCCACTGCGGAGCGCTCCAGGGCGATGCCCATATACGCAGCGACGGATTGACCTCAAGCGCCCATTTGATATACGGTATCAGATATTTCCTATCATGTTTGACCGAGAACTTCTTCAGTTCGAAATCGCCCGGAGTCTCGTCGTAACTGTACCATTCCGTGGCAAAATCATTGGCTCCTACCGGCGTGCGGCACACACTGAAGTTAAGTCCCGCCTCCTTGTCAAACAGCATTTCGAGCACACGCGCGCGCTCCTCCTTGCCCAGAGCCTTGAGCGCTTTCCCGCCAAGCTCGTTGAAGCAGCCGCCGAACCCGTGCATCGTCTGCGCCGCATAGCGCGTCACCATCACATCGTCGGGCACGGTATTGTCGTAGGGAGTTATCACCACTTCGCCACCATCCGACCATTGACTTTCAGGGGTCGAAGTTATCATTTTTATGTCGGTCGCGCCTGCTGTCAGCGCCGCTGCCATCATTGACAGCGCTATAACTTTTCCATTGATTCTTATCATAGCAAATTCTCTTTTTTCCTTTCTTATCTGCCGCCCCATCCGGTATGGCGGCCGGTCATCCTGAATTTTATTTTCGCTCCGTTTCTGATTTCGTCGTGCGAGAACCAGGGCTTGTCGAGCGTCTTGCCGTCGATAGTGGCGTCTGCGATATATTTGCAGTCGTCCGAAGCTCCCGGAGCCTCAATCACAAGCTCCTTGCCGTTCTCCATGCGCAGACGCACCTTGCTGAAAAACGGAGTGCCGACGCTGTACATTCCCGATCCCGGCGTCACCGGATAAAATCCCATCATCGAGAACACCACGAACGATGACAGTCCGCCGCCATCCTCATCGCCCGGCATACCCATCACGTCGGGACGGAACCACTGGCGCACCAGCTGGCGCACCCGGCGCTGCGTGCGCCACGGCTCTCCGGCATAGTTGTAGAGGTAGGGTATGTGCATCGACGGCTCGTTGCCCATCGTGAACTGCCCCACATTGCCTGTCTGGTCGGGCAGAACGCTGTAGAATTCATATTTGTTTTTTCCGAGCCACTCGTTGAACGTGTCGTCAAGGTTGGCGACGAACTTACTGTCGCCCCCCATCAGCTCTATCAGGCCCGGTATGTCGTGCTGGCAGTCCCATCGGTAGGTCCAGCCATTGTTTTCATCGTAATAGTCGCGCGCGCCGATGCCACCCGAAAACTTATAGTCGAACGGCTCGATAAAATTGCCGGCGCTGTCCTTCGGGTGGAAGAACGATGTTGCCGGATTGAACAGATTGCGGTAGTTCTTCGACCGCGCGGCATAATATGCCGCATCGTCATCCAGACCCAGTCTGTCGGCAATGACCGACAGGCACCAGTCGTCGTAGGCAGTGCCGAGCGTCACGGCCACCGCCTGACGTTTCTCCCAGCCGTCGACCTCGTCAAGATACTCACTCTCGCCGGGATGCAGCGCGGGGATATACCCGTGTTCGCGATAAAAACGGTTGAGATAGCCCGCTTTGCCGTTGCGCCACGGAGCGAGCGTCTTATCCTCCACCGCCGATTTGCCGTAACGGTATCCGTCGGCATAATCTATTCCTTCGACACCTTTCACCATAGCGTCGGCTATCACCGCCACGCCGTGGTTGCAGTTCATACGGTGGGAGTCACCGCTGACTGCCGGAAATGTCGGCAGCCACTGCTGGGGCGAGTGCCCGGCGTAGTCGATGAGGGAGTTTATCATATCGGCCTCCTGACTTTCCGACAGGAGAATGCGCAGCGGATGCGTGGCACGATAGGTGTCCCAGAGCCAGTCGTCGGTGTAATGATGGTCGCCATCATGCACCTTGCGGTCGGCCGGATTGAAGTAGCGGCCGTATTCCGCCAGGTCGACAGGGCGCTCGTAGCAGCGGTAGAGCGACGTGTAGAACACCTCTTTGTCAGCGTCCGTGCCACCCTCGACAATGATTTTGCCGAGCTCGTCGTTCCATGCCTTGCGACCATGCTTCTTCACCGTGTCGAAGCTCAGTCCGCCCACCTCAGTCTCCATGTTTCTGCGCGCCTGCTCAGCGTCGATATACGATACTCCGTAGCGCATCACCACTGGAGCCGTGGCGTCAAATGTCATCACGGCGCACGCCTCGTCGCCGCTCCCCGCCGTGCGGTCAGACATCTTTCCTTCCGACAGCACTCCGGCTGCCACAGGCTCGCGGTCCGTTTCGGCATATATGTAGATTTTTATTCCGCCCCAGGTATACTGGAAACCGCTCATGCTGCGGCCGTCGATTTCCATCTCGCCGTTGCGGGCATTGAGCACAAGCGTCATGTCACCTTTCTCCCTATCGGGCGACAGGCGGTAAACGGCGGAATGGAGCGACGGCGCATATTCCGCACGTATATTCTGGTTATCGATATCAGTGGCGTAATAGTAAGGGGTTATCTCCTCGTTGTCGTAGTCGGTGACAACGGAATACGGCACCCCATCGCCCCGTCCGAGGCTCTGCGTGGCCGACAGATTGAAAGCGAGACACTCGCGGTGATTTATTATAATCAGCGGCAGTCCGTTGACACGGCTCTCGGTATATGCGCCCCGCACCGGATACACCCTCATCATGCCGTTGGGCAGGTGCACGGTGGGGAATGTCGGCATCAGCAGATGGCTGATATTGCCGATATACGGGTTTACATAATCTACCGGTGTCCTTGCGGCAAAGGCACTACCGGCCACGAAGGCCGACAGCAGCAATGACGCGACACTTGACTTCATGGCTTTCTTTCTGTCAGTTGGCTTCATCTGCGATGTGATATGTCAGGTTTGTCTTTATGATATTAAAGTACAAATTTAAATTATAATTATCAATATTACGCTTATTCCACAACTTAATATTTAATAATTTAAACCTATCGTTGTGTTGTACCCTGAGGGTGTTGCAGAACTCCAAAATTTCGGTTTGCGATGTAGGGACGCACGGCTCGTGCGTCCGGTAAAAGACTGATAATCAGCGCTGTTTTGCGGACGCACGAGCCGTGCGTCCCTACGTTTTGGAGTTCTGCAACACCCTCAAGGTCAATCCGATCTTGTGCGTTATTGCCGCGCAATCACTTTTCAAGCTGTTCGCTCTTGAGAGTATTGGTCTCGGTCATTGTCACCCAGCATGTCTCGGTTTTGCCGTTGAAGGTGACGGTATCCTTGTAGCGGTAGCTCATATAGAGCATAAGCCATCCCTTTTCGTTGTATTCCCAGTAATTGCTTTCAGGGTCGTCGATTTTTTCCACTTCGATGTCGCCGTAAGGCTCGATATCCACAGTGTGGTCATCATTGAAGGTCACCGTCATCGCATACCGGTTGATTTCATCAAGAGTGACATTGTTGGGAACATAGGAATGCGTGCCGGCGAATATTCTGACCTTGTTTTTGGAAAGAGGAGCCACTACGCGTGTCACTGAGATACCGCTGGCATTGTCTCCGTCGGAAAGGCCGAGAGTCTCCACGCCGGTCATCTGATAGTAAGTGGTACGCTCCATAGTGGCGAACTTATTGGCAAGCACCACGCGGTACAACACCTTGTCCTTGTCGGGATTGACACGGTGGTCGCTGACCGACTTTATGCGCATCGGCACGATGTAGGTCGAGTCGGGCGACAGTCCGTCGGGATTTACCTTAATCGGTATGAGAGAATAGTAGTCGGGACTGCCGGCGCTCAGCACCGTGCTGTAGCTCTCGACAGTATAGTGCGAGGGATCGAGCAGACGTGCGTAGCGCGTTTCGTCAAGGTCGAAATTGATATAGTTGTAGTCATCGAGCGCCTGGGGATAAGGCTCCATCTCTACCCTCACATCTTCAGTGATATGCTCTGTGCCGCCGCAATAGATTGTAAGGTAGCCCGTAGAGGTCTCCCCGAGATTATGTACGTTGTAGAATATATGGTCGTTGTCGCTCAGCACATAGATGACCTTCTCGTAAAGCTCACCCTTGAACTGGTCGTTCTCGTCGCAGGCGGTCATCATGGCCGCTGCGCCCAACACTGTCGGTATTATATATTTAATCTTCATAGTCGGTTATTGTTTTATGGCTTACCAGCCGGGGTTCTGGTCAAGGAGTCTTGATTTTCTGATTTCATCGCGGTGGATGGGGAGGAGCACCATCTTCTTGTCGCATACGCGGTTGCGGTAGTCGGCATGATTTACCACCGTGCGGGCGAAATATCCGTTGGATGGGGCCTCTACATTCATGCCGGTGACGGGCATGCTCTCCTCCTGCTCCAGAGTGCCCCAGCGGCGAAGGTCATAGTAACGGCGTCCCTCGGCAAAGAACTCTATGAAGCGTTCGTGGCGTATATGCTGCTCGAATGTCTCTTCGTCGGCATAGTCCTGAGCATCGAGTGCGGGCTGGCCGGAACGGAAACGTATCTGGTTGAAACAGAACACGGCGTTCTCAAGCTCCGATGCTCTCGAGAGGGTGTAGGTCTGTCCCGAGGGAAGCTCCACGGTGTGTGTGCCGCTCAGGTGATTGACAGCCTCTACGTACGACAGAAGTATCTCGGCATAGCGGATGATGGGGAATGTCTTGCCCGTGCGGGTCGAACCGTCACCGTTATACCAGTTGTCCTCCGGATGGATATATTTCTTGAGCACATATCCCGTAGGATTGTAGTTGCGTGGTTCGGCTATGGCCTTGTCCTTGCCGGCATTGCCTCCGTTGTAGTAGTAGATTGTCTGCTGGCGGAAGTTATTGTTGTTGCATGACGTGGCGGGCCAGTAGCAACCGTTGTAGCCAACGCAGGCATAGAAACGCATCTCGCGGTTGACATACATGTTGTAGGTGCCGCGGAGCACACGGTAGCCCGAGAAGTAGGTGAGCACGCGCGAGTTGCCGGTCTCGGAGTATTCGCCTGTCTGGCGTGCCTCCTCGATGGTCTTGCCGTCACGCATTCTGTATTCGTCGACAACCTTCTGCGGGACGCTCATACTGTTGTATCCGCCCATGTAGATCGGGAACGACTGGCGGGTGAACTCCTGTATTGAGCCTGACTGCTTGCCCCATATAAGCTCCTTGTTCTGCACGGCGTATGTGGTGCCGTTGAACATGTTGGCATACGATTTGAGCGGGTCTATATCGCCTGCGCCGTAGGGGAAAGCCGCATCCGACACTGTCGCGGGAAGCGATGGCGTGGCTTCGGTGACGTCACCGGCATCGGCCGACACGCGTTCCACGGTGTGTATCTGATATTTGTTCATGTCGATGACACGCTTGCAGGCAGCTGCGGCAAGCGCCCACTTGCGCTCGTCGTAGGTCTGGCTCACATAGGGCGTACCGTCGGTCGAACGAGTCCAGCCGGCGAAATAACGTGTGGCCGACTGGCCGCCGTTGAACGAAGGCGAGGCCGCATGGAGACGCACACGGGCTATGATGGCATAGGCGGCGCCACGGGTCGGACGGCCGAAGTTGGCGATATCCACTTCGTTGGGTATATACTGCGCGGCGGTCTCGAGCTCGTTGCAGATATAATCGACAGTCTCGTCGAAGGTGGCGCGCGAACGTGCATAGTAGCCTGCATCCTCGTTGTTGTCGAGGATTTCATCGCCGAGGATGACGGCGGGACCATAGTTCATCAGGATGATGTAGTATGAGTAGCCGCGGAGGAAGTGGGCGTAACCCACGATTTCCGAACGCTGCACCGTCGAGAGGTCCTTGCACTCGTTGATGCGGGCAAGGATGGTGTTGGCCTTGCGTATGGCCTTGTAGCACGCGGGCCATGAGTTCATGCCGCGAAGATCGGAGGGCGACACCAGGCCAAGCGTCATCGCCTTGCCGTGGAAAAGACCGTAGTCGTTGAGCGTGAATATTTCATCGGTAGCTGTCTCGCCGGGCATCACGTCGTTGCCGAAGATGGCGCTCTCGTCGGGAAGCTCGCCGGCCGCACCCCACAGGTATTTCTCAAGATACTGACGTTTCACAAACACTGAGTCATATTTGAGTGTATCGTCAAAATAGCCGTCGACATCAAGATAGTTGCAGGAGGGGGTGAACACGCAGTATCCTGCCACAGCCAAAGGTATTATCGCTTTTAGTATTTTCATCGTAGTCTCGGATTAGAAGTTAACATAGAGTTGGAGTGAGAAAGTGCGGGGTATGGGGTAAGCACCTCCGTTGTATTCCGCCTGCTCGGGGTCCCAGAGCTTCACGGGACTCCATACTGCCACGTTGTTGACCACAAACTGCACGTCCATCGAGCTTACACCGAGCGTACGGAGCAGTTTGCCGGGGAGCACATGGTAGTTGAGGTTGATTTCCTGCAGGCGCAGATAGCGCGCGTTGGTGTGCCAGAAGGTGGAGAGCTGGTTGTTGTTCTCGTTGCGGCCGTAGCTCAGACGGGGATAGAGGGCGTTGGGATTTTCGGTCGAGGGGTCGCCTGAATAGGAGGCGGGGGTCCAGCGGTTGCTCTGGTTGGCCACCTGCTGGAGCACGTTACCCGTCGAGCCGTTGTAGAAAGGTATATAGCCTTCGCCGCCCGAGGTGCCGTTGACATAGTAATAGTCGGTATTGCCCGTGCCTTTGAACATGATGCCGAGAGTAAGGTTTTTCCAGCGTACCTCACCGCCGAAGCCGTACATCAGCTTGGGATAGTTGGGGTAAGAGAGGGGCACGCGGTCATTGTCGTCGATGACACCGTCGCCGTTGACATCCTTGTACTTGATATCGCCGGGCATATAGGAACCGAACGTCTGTGTCGGGCTCTGCTTCACATCAAGCTCGTCGCGGAACAGTCCGAGAGAGATGAGACCGCGGAACGCGTTGTTGACGAAACCGGTGTAGTTCTGGTAGGGATAGAGCTGCTCTGCCTGTTCCCAGTTCTCAACCTTGTTGGCCGAGTAGGTGAAGTTACCTCTGACGGTCATTGACCAGTCCTTGCCGAACGACTGCGAGAACGATATGTTACCGTCGGCACCGTAGCTCTTCATGCGGCCCACGTTGCCGAAAGGCATCGACACCAGACCTGCGTAATCGGGAATCTGCGTGCGGCGCTGGTAGATACCGTCGCGGCGGTCCTGGAAGAAGTCGACCACGAAGTCGATTTTGTTGTCCCACAGACGACCCTCGATACCGATGTCGAGTTTCTTGGCTTTCTCCCACTGGAGGTTGTTGGCGCCTACGCGCTCCTCTGAGATGAAGCCTACGTTGCTGCCCCAGCCGCCGCCTCCGTTACTGTTGTTCATCAGCGTCAGGTAGGGGAAGCGTTCGTCGGTCAGTCGGTCGTTACCTACGAGACCGTACGATCCGCGTATTTTCAGGAAGTTGAGCCAGGGAAGATTTTCCGAGATGAGTTTGTACTGAGTGGGCACCCAGCCAGCTGCAACCGAGGGGAAGAAACCGAAGCGGTGGCCTGCCTGGAAGTTCTCCGATCCGGTGTAACCGAAGTTGGCGTCGATGAAGTAGGTATCATTGAAACCGTAGGTCAGTCGGCTCGACACTCCCTGATAGCGGATAGGAATCGCGTACATGCTTCGGAGCGACTCGGGGCGGCCGTCAATGCTGCCGTCCATGGTCTGCTGGCTGCTCATATAGTAATAGACAAGAGCGCCTACACGGTGCTTCTGGGCGAAGAGGCGATCCCAGGTTGCGGTTGCCTCGAAGTGTATCTTGTAGAACTGGGAGTCGTTATGGTTGTATCTCGCCGTCTGGGCGTCGACACGCTTCACGAGGGCGAGTTCGCCGGTGTATTTACGGGTCGATGCGTAGTACATTTCGGGGAGCACCGAACGGATTTCGCGGAGGTCCGACTCGTTGTCGTAGGCTGCCTGCGCTCTGACTTTGAGGCCTTCGGTAATCATCGAAAGGTCCTGCTTGAGTTCGAGAGTGGCTTTGCCGCGGTAGTGGCGTATCTTGGTCATACCCGTGTGGTTGAGCATCACATAGGGAGAATAAGCATTGTTTGTGCCGTAGGCGGGAAGCTCGCCCGACGAGTAGCGGGTCGGTATCGTAATCGGAGTCAGGTTGCGGCAGGTGTGCCACAGTGCGTCGGTATTGGCATTGCCCGGCTCGCTCTTTTCAGAGATAAAACCGTCGGCGCCGAAATAGAGCTGAGTGGTCTTGGTCAGGTTGATATCGAGGTTGGCACGATAGTTGAAAGTCTGATAGCCTACGTGTGTGGAGTATTTCGAAGCTTTGTCCTGCTTGTAGGCCGCGCTCTCGTTCTTGTAGCCGAGCGAGAGGAAGTAGCGTGCGAGCGAGCCGCCGCCACGGGCATTGACATAATAGGTCTGCGTGAGCGAGTTGTCATGAAGGATTTCGTCGCGCCAGTTCACATCGGGATAGAGGTCGGGGTCGAGATGGTTCTTGATAAGCGACAATTCGATGTCAGAGTAAAGTGGCGAGTTGCCGCGCACCGCGAGGGCCTCGTTGGCAAGTCGGGCATAGTCGTAAGAGTTGACGAACTGGGGCATGCGGGTCAGATGCGACACGGAGAAGTCGACACGACCTGTCACCTGAAGCTTGTCGGCAGTACCGCGCTTTGTAGTCACGAGCACTACGCCGTTTGCACCGCGCACACCGTAGACCGCCGTAGCAGATGCATCCTTGAGCACCGAGAAGCTCTCGATGTCGGCGGGGTCAAGCTCACTCAGGTTGCCTTCCAGACCGTCGATGAGCACCAGGGCGCTGGAGTTGGCGCCGAAAGTGCCGATACCGCGGATCCAGAAGTCGGAGATGTTCTTTCCGGGCTCACCGCTCTTCTGAATGGAAATCACACCGGGCACACGGCCGCCGAGCATGTTCTGCAGGTTGGTGGCCGGAGTCTGGAGCTGGTCGACATCGACCGAAGTCACGGCGCCGACAACCGATATCTTACGCTGGGTGCCCAGACCCACCACCACTGCCTCGTCGAGCATCTGGCTCGAGGCTTCCATGTGGATTTCGAGAGGGCTTGTCACCTCGTCGACATCAAACTGCTGGGTATTGTAGCCCAGACATGACACCACGAGGACGTCCTTTTTCTGTACTTTGATTGTGAAGTTACCGTCGACGTCGGTGGTAATACCTACGCCGGGGCGGTCCTTGGGCTGAATGACGACGCCGGGAAACGGGTCATTGTACTCGTCGTAGACCGTACCGGTCACGGTCACGTCCTGTGCCACGGCGCCAATCGCCATGAACAGGCATGTTATTATGAATATTATCCTTTTATCCATTGCTGTTTGATTTTGTCAGGTTTGTTATTCGATGGCAAGACGGCGGATGCACTGGTTATCAAAGTCGCCGATATAGATGATGCCATCCTTGTTGATACATACACCGAACGGACGGTTGAACAGCGCCTCGTCGGGTGCGCCGTCCTGATAGCCCGCTTCGCCGGGAATACCGATTACGGTGCTCACTTTTCCGTCGGGGGTCACCTTGCGGATGCAGTGGTTGTTGGTGTCGGCGATGTACATGTCGTCGTTCTCGTCGAGAATGAGCTGGCGCGGCTCGTTGAACATCGCCGACGCTCCGTTGCCGTCGATATAGCCCGACTGCGACGAGATGCCTGCGATAAGCTCATGCTTTCCGGTCAGGATGTCGTACGAGTAGATGCAATGGTTGTTGGTATAGGCCAGATAGAGCATGGTGGGATTCTTGGAGCTGAATGTCATGTAGGAGTCACTGCCGCTCATCAGGCCGTTGGCCACCTGTGTGGTCAGACCCGACATCGGGTCGAAGCGGTACAGGATACCGTTCTTGGAACGCACGTACATATAGCCGTCATACTTGCACATGGCAAACGAATGCTTGTAGTCGAATGTCAGTGTCTGTCCCGTATTGGGTTTGAGCGACTGCTTCATGGGACTCCACATGTTGTCCGACGACATTGTCCAGTATTCCAGACCGTTGTCGGTAGGTATATACACCGTCTTGCCGTCGTCGAGCATACAGGGCTGGTTGAGAGGCGCTCCGGTGTCGGGAATGAGTATTTTGCTGAAATCCTCATCCTCGTTGACCATCATCACCTTATTGTTGTTGTAATAGCTGCCGCGGTTGCGGAGCGAGGCGAAGATGTTGTTGTCGTTGTCGACCGCGAGATAGGTCACAGGGGGCATCGAGGTCTGCGCCAGATTGCCGGTGACGGGGTCGTCGGGTGCGTCTTTCATACCGCACACCGTGGTCACCACGGTCTGTATCTGATATTTGAAAGTTACGGGATACTCCACGCGGTTGCCGTCGACAATGACAGCCACCTTGCAGTCGATGATATTGTTCTCATCACCTTCGCCCGGCTTGCGGGGACAGATGGCATAAATCTGGTCGCCGACCGAACTTACGACAGCTGCCGGATACTCGTTGACGAGCACCTGTATCTTGGATGCGTCAGTACCGAAATTCGAGCCGTTGAGTATCAACTTTGTAGCCACGCCACCCTCCGTAGGGTAAAAATCTGTAAGCTCCACCGGCGCCGACGGGTTGTACTCCCCGCGCGGATTGTCGGAATCGCTACACGATTGCAGTGCCGCCGTCATTGTCATCAGGCCGACGGCTACTGCCAGTCTGTAATGGTTTAGTTTTTTCATTATGGTAATAGGTTGGTTTGTTCTTGTTATATGTCGGGTTCTCATTGCTTCTTGTAGAGACGGTAGAGCTTGGCCTCGTTGAAATTCACTTCATACTGCAGGCCGCGTGAATCTATATTCACGCTCTTCTCAAACCACAGCTCCTTGCTTCGCGCGGTGTCTACGTTGTCGGCGTCGATGCCGAGCGTCGAAAGGTCGAGGTAGCCGCTCTTGGTGGCCTCTCCATAGTTGAAATAGGCTATATACCATGAGTCGTCGGTCTCAAGATAGAAAAGGTCGACCGAACTGTTGGGCCCGTAGAGCTTGTGACCGTAGGCCGGACGGAACGAGCGGCCGAGGCTTATCGCTTTGTTGATTTCGGGATACTGGAAATATTTGTCAGCCTTATCAAAGGCCATCTGGAAGCCGGGGTAGCTACCCGCTGTGGTAAGATTGTCGCCGAGCATGCAGAAACCGGTGCACACTGCCGAGGTCATACGTTGCATATTCTCCTCATCGGTCTGAATATTCATGCAAATATGGTCAGGGTCGTTGAATGTGTACACGCGATCAAGCCACCAGCCAAACGACAACGAGTTCATCATATAGTTGGTGTGCCACATCTCGCCCCATGCGTCGCAACTGATGCGACGGGCATTGGCGTACTGCGCGGGGAAGAGCGGGGAAATCGAGAGGTCGATAAAGAAATCGTCGCCGCAACGTTCGGCGATATGCTTCATGCCCACGTTGTAGGCCTGAATACCTGTGGTGACATTGGGGTCATACCAGCTGTCGGCCTCCTGGCTTCCGTGATTGAGAAAATCGAGCTTGATATATCCGAAGCCCAAAGCCTTGAAACGGTCGATATAATAGTTTATGCGGGAAAGCGTGCCGGGGTGCGTGGGGTCGAGATGACCGGTGCTCTGCCCGTTGAGTTTAAGCGTACAGTCGCCCCAGTAGTAACCGTTGTTACCTTCCATCATGTCGCCGTCACCATGTCCCCAGTTTGTGAAGGGGGTCTCATAGATACCTGCAATCTGTCCATTTGCACGACAACGGTCGCTGAACTCCTTGAGCTCATCCCAGTTAAAATTGTTCCAACCGGAGTCAAGGGTTATAAACACCACATTGTCAGGGGCAAAATTATTCTTACCCTGATAATGGTCTTTGATGTAGTCGGACAATGACAGCACGCCTTCATAGTTGACATTAAAGCCCATGCCGCCCCAGCTGTTCCAGCCGAACGGCACAGTACCGTTCCACGGGCGCTTGGGTGCGTACACATTGTTGATTTCACCGAAGATTTCCATGCCTGTGCGCCAGTCGTCGAAGAGTCCGACCATGAAGCGGGCCGATTTCACTTCGGTGCCGCTCAGACTTCCGTGAGGTGCCACAAAGCCTCCGTTATCGTCGTTATGATGGTCGCGTGTGGCGGCATGGGTGGCGCCGCTATATGCCTCGATTTTTGACATATAGCTTTGTATCGTGGGACTGCCAGACATTCTGACGGCCGATTTCCAGTTGTCGTGCTCTACCGAACCGAGCACAAGCCCCTTCTGTGTGTTGCCGCTGAAAATTGCTGTCACCTCAAACGAAATGGAGTCACGGGCAACACGTCCGGTAGCCGGCTTGTTCTGCTGCGAACAGCTCAGCGTATGGGAGCCGTAGGTCACGAAGCCGTCGTTGTCAAACGGCACTGTCAGGAAACGGTTGCTGTTGTCGGCAGGCAGAAACAGGTTATGCTCCGTGGTATAGACCGGAGCTATGTAGTTGGACGATATCCTTGAGTCGGACTTCAAAGTAACCTCAGTCAGGAAATAATCCCTGTCAGCAAACAGCAGGAAGGTCTGGTCGACTGCCGGAAGCCCTCCGTCGGTTTTATAAGTGACAGTATAGGCATGCGCGTCGCCGGCTTTGTCGGCCACCGGGGTGTCGCTGACACTGACGGCAGTGTAGTCCGACGTATCATATATCTCGCCGTTGTATCTGAACCGCACCGAAACGCCCGACAGCACATCGCTGCCATCCTTGGCAAAAGTCACTTTACGGGCGCTCTCGTCAAGACTGATTGACCACTTGCCGTATTCCATCTTATGCGCGGCGGCCGATGCTCCACCGCCCAGCGACATCACGATAACCGCGACTGTCAACGCTTTTAGTTTTCCGATATTATTCATATAAGGTAATCAGGGTTCTGATGATTGGTTTGTCAGATAGTCGACCCGGGGACATCTCCGGAATTCAGAGCAACCGGAAGGCCCGGACAACACGGACTGTGTTAATATTGCTTAACGCAAATTTATCTTTTTAAACCATAATATACTTAAACTCGCATTCCAAAAAATAGCACAATGGTAGCGTTCTACACCGCGGCGATAAAATCGCAAGTAGCTATACATCAACAAATGAGACAGGCCGCCCGATGTCGGCACAAAGAAACCGCCCCTTGCAGTCGGCATCGGCTGAGCCGGCAAGGGGCGGTCGTATGACATTATCAGGCCGGGATGGCTATGGGCGCGCTTTCATCCGGAATACTATTTCGCGGGCGCCGGATATGTCGTCCCACGACAGGAAGTTTCCGGCATGCGCCGCACCGTCCACTTCCACCGTGTCGATATACTTGTTTTCCTCCGACAGCCCGACGGCGCGGATAGTCAGCTTGTGTCCGTCGGCACCTGTCGTCACTGTAATTTCGGGATACTGGGGCGCACCTATCGCAAACAGGTTGGAGCCCGGGGTGACGGGGTAAAATCCCATGACGGAAAATATATACCATGCCGACATCTGGCCGCAGTCATCGTTGCCGTTGACCACGGGCGAGTTGGGATAGTTCACACGTGTGTGGTGGCGCACAAGCTCCTGCGCCTTATGCGGACGGCCGCAGTAGTCGTAAAGATAGATGTAATGGTGGCCCGGCTCATTGTCATGGCGGTAATGTCCCTCTTCGAAATTGCGGTCGAGCTTGGCGGCGAACGCGTCTTCGCCCCCCATCATCTCTATCATGCCGGGTATATCCTGCATGGCGCAGAAGAGATATGTCCACTTGGAGCCTTCGGTAAGGCCGGTACGGTTATGGTCGTCAAGGTCAATCCACTCGCCGGAATATTTGCGGGGGAGCATGAAACCTTTCTCGCTGTTGTAGATGTTGCGGTAGTTCCGCGTCATGGGCATCAGGCGGTTGTAGTCGTCGGTATGGCCAAGCTCGCGCGCCATCTGCGCCACGCACCAGTCGTCGTAGGCATGTTCGAGCGTGCGCGACACCGATTCGGCCGTGCGGTCGTCGGGGATATATCCGAGCGAGTGGTAATAGCTGGCACCAGCGCGCGCCTCGTAGGCCGTCCACCGGTCGCGGTCGCCGTAGCGTCGCTGAGTGTCGCAGTCAGGGGGCACCATAGCATTTTTGCGGACCGCCTCGTAGGCAAGCCCTACGTCATAGTTGCGGATGCCTTTCATGAAGGCGTCGGCAATGACAGCGTCGGCATGCGTGCCTATCATGATATTGGTATATCCGGGATTGGGCCACATCGGCAGCCACCCGCCCTCCTTATACATCTGCAATAACGAAGTGATCCAGTTTCCGGTCAGCTCCGGCTCCAGAATAGTCATGAGCGGATGATAGGCACGGAATGTATCCCACAGCGAATAGTCGTTGTAGCTGATGCCTTCGTGCACCTTGTCGTCGAAGGCACTGTAGTAGCGGCCATATTCCGAAAATTCGCGCGGAAACAGATAGCAATGATACATCGCGGTATAGAATATCGTACGGGTGTTGTCATCGATACCCGACGGCTCTATTTTGGCGAGCTTGTCGTTCCAGGCGTCGCGCGTGTCGGCGGCGACGGCGTCAAACGGTTTCGAGCCGATTTCGCGTTCGAGATTCTCGCGGGCCTGCTCAAGGCTTATGAACGAAGTCCCCACACGGGCCTCCACGGTTTTCGACTTGTTGTCAAACTCCACATAGGCACCCATGCGCGTGCCGTATCGCTCAGTCGAGCCGGGAGTCACATCATCGTTGTCCCAGGTGCCCCACTCTTTGAGCGGACGGTTGAATCTGATTACGAAATAACCTTTGAAACCGGGCAGGTCAGGACCGAGCTGCGCCGACTGACGGTCGGGATTATATCCCGTGATTTCATTGTTAACAGTGTCGATGCTGACATATCCGCGCATTTTTTCGATACGCGGGCCATAGTCGTTGCACCAGTCGCCGAGTGCGGGGTTCAGGTTTATACCTTGCAGGACAATGCGCTGGCGCTCTTTTCCCGGATACGTGAACCGCATTATGCCGGCACGGCTCGCGGCGGTCATCTCCCCCTTTATATATTTGCCGCCGGGGGTCTGCATTTTTACAGTATATCGGCAGGGGGTGGCGGTTTCGTCGGCGTGGTCGAATCTGAGGCCTCTATTCTCTGGAAGCACATTCACCTCCTCCGACACCTGCGGCATCAGCGACACGTAGCCGTAATCACCCATCCACACCGTGGGCTGGTGCGACGCCATAAATCCGATAATCTCCTTATCCTCGTAGACATAGGCCATCGACCCCATCTTGTTCTGGCGTGTCTGTGGCAGGAAGTTGGTCATCATGAACGGACGGCCGACAAACGGCGCCGTGCCTCCCTCCCCTTCCCACGCCGTGCCGACAAGCGGATTGACATAGTCGACGGCGCTCTTTTTGGCCGCTCCCGCCACAAGAGTAGCGGCGAGAAGCATTGCGGTGAGTATCTTTTTCATTTATTATAGCTTATTATACAGTTGTCATAGATTGTTTTTCCGTCGCGCGTGGCGTGGGCGGTAAAGCGGTTGTCGCCGTCGGCCCAGGGTATGTTGTCCCAGGTGTAGACATGAGCCTGCGGATTGCCGTCGGGATAATAGCGCACACCGTTGTGAATGAGGTATATGCCGTCGCAGTTGGTGTAGACTTTGACCTGACGCGCATCCTCGCGGCGGGGCGAGAAACGCTTGCCTGAGATATGCACCATCGGCTCGTCGTTCCAGTTGGCTTTGTAGAAATAGAATGCGTCCTTGGGAGTGGCACGGTCGTAGGTGACGAGCCCCTTGTCGTTCATGCCGTGGGTGTCGCCCTCGGTGCGTCCGGCGCTGGCGAAGTCAAACATGTTCCATACGAATGTGCCCCACACGAAATCACGTTTGTCGATTTCGCGGTAGTTTATTTCATGCACGGTAGCCTGCCACTCCTCGGGGTGGTATTCGCCTCCGGGCTCGGGATGCTCGGTGAGAATACCGTGATGCTTCACGCTCGCCCCCGCGCCGTACTCGCTGATGGCAAGCGGCTGTTTGTCGGGACGGTATTTCCAGTCGATGGCATACTGCATGGTGGCAGGGTCGGCCCAGTACCAGCCGGGATAGGTGTTGTAGGCCATGATATCGGGAATATCGTTGAGCGGGGAGTTGTCGCTGTTGGATGCTGCCGTGGTGTATCGTCCGGCATCCTCGGCATGGGCGATGTCATTGAGTTCGCTTACAAGAGCTACAGGCTCTCCGCCGAGCTCGTTGAAAAGACTCCAGCAGAATATCGAGGGGTGGTTGTAGTTCTGGCGTATAAGTTCTATGAGCTGGCTCTTGGTGCTCGCGGCAAACTCCTCGGTGTCGGGAGCCTGCTCAACGAAAGGTATTTCAGCCCACACGAGCATCCCCTCGCGGTCGCAGAGGTCATAAAAAAATTCGGCATGCGGATAGTGGGCGAGGCGGATGCCGTTGGCTCCTATCTCCTTTATAAGTTCCATATCCTCGAGGTGGTCGGCTTCGGAAATGGCCCACCCTTTGCCGGGGCGGTCCTGATGGCGGTTGACACCGCGTATGTTGTTTGGCCGGCCGTTGAGACTCAACCCTTTGTCATGGTCTACGGTGACCGTACGGAATCCGACGGTCTGCGTCACCTTGTCAATTATCCTGTCGCCGTCGGCCAGCGATGCGCTGAGAGTATAAAGCGCAGGCGAGCGGCGGCCATCCCACAATTCGGGATTTACCACTCTGAGCGTATCGACAAGTGCCGTGAAGCCGTTATGCGTCATCTTGCTGTCAGACACGGAGCGGGCTACAATATTGCCGTTGACGTCGGTCAGTTCGGTATGCAGCGACAGCTTGCCGAGCTGCTTCTGCGAAAAGCCGTCGACGAGCACTTTCACTGCCCCTGATGCCATTTGGGGTGAAGCCTCGAGCTGCTCCATATAGACACCGGGCGATGCATAGTCCATAGGCGTGATGTGTCCCTTGGGGAGCACAAGCAGGCTCACGGGACGGTAAATGCCGCCGAACATGGTGAAATCGGCGTTGATGGGCGCCAGAGTCATATCCTTGCGGTTGTCGACTTTCACTTCAAGCAGATTGCCTTCGGGTCTGAGCAGGTCGGTAAGCTCGTAGCAGAATGCCGTGAATCCCCCTTTGTGGTGTCCGAGCTCCACACCGTTGAGACTCACGCCGGCCTGGAAGCCGACAGCCTCGAAACGTATGAACACACGGTCGCCGCTACCGCGTTCAGGTGCGTCAAATACCTTGGAATAGATTGCCTCCCCTCGGTAGTAGCCGGGACGCGTACCGTCGACCCCGTTGTAGCAATGGGGCAAATCCACATCCGACACATCGCCGGGAGCCGACATCTTATAGAACGACCATCCGTCGTTGAAAGGGAGCACTTGCCGCCCGGCAGCGCGGGCAGAGACTGTCTGTAGCAGCGCAAGCGCCAACAGCAGCAGAATTTTTTTCATGGCACACAAATTTAAATATAGTTTTCACAAATGTCGGAATTATTATGTTAAAATTCCGACACACCCCGCTTAATAAATATAATATTTAGCTTAATTTTATAGCACGAAAGCGCCCCTGAAGCCGCCTTTCTACTATTTTTATATTTTTTGAGCCAATTAAAATAACGGGCATTATTAATTTTGAGCAATCCTTAACATCGACATGAAAAAGTTTCTGCTGTCCATACTGTTTTGCGTGACTACACTGTGCATCGGCGCACAGGTGCCTTCCCATCATTTCTATTTCAGAAATATCAACAAGGAGAACGGATTGTCGCAGACCGACATCAAGGCCATAGCCCAGACGTCGGACGGCTTCATGTGGTTCGGCACCCGCAACAAGCTGAACCGCTACGACGGCCGCAACATAAAGGTATTCGACTGCCACGACCGCGACAAGAACATACGCAACAACAATATCACCGCGCTGCACACCCTTGCCGACAACACCCTGTATGTCGGTACCGACATAGGCGTCTTTATACTCAATCCCCGCTTCGAGCGCTTCACCTACATCGACAAGGCGGCCGACGACGGCGTCAGCATGACCAACTGGGTGTCCGACATAAAAGCCGACAATGCCGGCAACATCTGGATAGTGTTGCCCAACCAGGGTGTATTCCGCCTCGACGGTAACGGCGACATACGCCACTACGCGTTCGGCTCGGCCGACGAGCCTGACAACGGCAGTGCCGAAAGCATC
The DNA here is from genome assembly GCA_947174635.1 of uncultured Muribaculaceae bacterium. GTDB lineage: Bacteria > Bacteroidota > Bacteroidia > Bacteroidales > Muribaculaceae > JAGBWK01. The sequence continues at coordinate 21,050 of CAMWJS010000006.1, read as the reverse complement.
TGTATCGACAAGAGCGACAAGGTGTGGATAGGCACCAACGGCAACGGCCTGTACCGCTACGACCGCAATTCCGACAGCTTCGAGCAGTATCTCGGCGACAGCGACGGCAACACCCTCAAAGGCGACAACATATACTGCATGGCCGACATCGACAGCGAGATTGTCATCGGCAGCCACACCGGCAACCTGCGCCGCTTCAACAAACGACGTAACTCGGTCACCGACTTCGACACCCCGCAGATACACAACAAAATCATACGCGATGTCAAAAGCTTCGACGACAAAATCTGGGTAGGCACCCAGGCCGGTGTATATATCATCGACAGCAATACGGGCGCCGTGACCCACATCTATTCCGACCCGATGAACAGCGCCACACTTTCCGACAACCAGATCGGAAAGATATTCCGCGACCATGAAAAAGGTATCTGGATTGGCACCAACCTGGGCGGCATCAACTACCTCTCGCCGTTCCACACCAATTTCCTGCGCTACGTGCCAGTGACAGGCAACTCCATAGGCAGCAAGCGCGTACGCGACATCGCCGAGTCGCCCGACGGACTTATATGGCTTGCCACCGAAGACGCCGGCGTAAGCATCCTCAACCCCGCCACCGGACTCTTTGACAACAACACCGTCACTTCGGGCAACCTGCGTCTTTACGACAACAAGACCCTTACCCTTCTGAGCCGAGAAAACGAGATGTGGGTCGGATATTTCAAAAACGGGGTAGACATCATCGACTACGCCACCCGCAAAGTGCGGCACTATCCGGCATCGGAACTCGGCATAAACGAAGAGAGTATCTACGCCCTTTGCGAGGACAGCAACGACAACGTGTGGCTCGGCAACGGCTGGAGCATATACAACTCCGCCGACGGCACCGCGCCGATGACGCTCATGCCGGAGTTCGGCCTCAACTACAATTTCGACATAATGGAGGACTCCAACCACGATATATGGGTGATTACGATGGGCAACGGCGTGTACCGCTACAATCCCTCAACCCGCGACGTGCGCCACTATCTCCACGACGACAACGACTCCACTTCGCTGAGTTCCAACTCGGTGAGCAACGTCATCGAGACATCACGCGGACAACTGTGGTTCTCCACCGACCGCGGAGGAATATGCCGGTTCAACCCGCAGAACGACACATTCTCCGGCTACAGCCTGCAACAGGGACTTCCCGACGACACCGCCTACAAGATGCTTGAGGACAAAAACGGCTATCTGTGGTTCGGCACCAACAACGGCCTTGTAAAGTTCAATCCTGTCGACGGCACCAACACCGTTTACAACACCGGCAACGGCCTTCCCTCCAACCAGTTCAGCTACAAAGGCGCACTCAAGGCCTCCAACGGCCGCTTCTATTTCGGATGCTCCGAAGGCCTTGTGTCATTCGACCCCTACAATATCCTCACCAATGACGTGCCACCTCCGGTATTCATCACCGGGCTCATCATCAACAACGAGGAAATCTCGCCCAACGACACCGGTTCGCCCCTGAAGGAATCAGTGACCGGCACCGGACACATCTCGCTTGACTACACAAGCAACATCATAGCCTTCGAGTTTGCCGCGCTCTCATACATCGATGCCGCGTCCAACATGTACGCCTACCGTATGGACGGCATCAACTCCGACTGGGTCTACACATCCGACAACAAATCGATGACCTATGCCAACCTACCTCCGGGCGACTACACATTCCACGTCAGGGGCGCAAATGCCGACAGCGTATGGAACGACGGCGAGCAGACTATCGCCATCACCATTCTCCCGCCCTGGTATCTCAGCAACCTCGCCATTGTCATATATATCCTACTCGGCCTGTCGATGCTCCTCTTCGCGTTCCTGCTGTGGCGACGCCGCATGCGCCGCAAGGCATGGGAGAAGGAACGTCTGTTCAACGACGAGAAAGAGAAAGAGATATACCGCTCGAAACTCGACCTTTACGTCAAGATAGCCCATGAGATACGCACTCCTGTCACTCTCATCAACGGACCGCTGGAGTCGCTTCTCGACATGAACATCGCCGACCCCGAGATTTCACGCAGCCTCGTCACCATGCAGCGGAGCACCAACGAACTGATGACAATAACCAATCAGCTCCTCGACTTCCGCAAAATCGACAGCAACAAGATGAAACTGACACTCGGCCGCGTCGAAATCACCTCAATACTCAATGAAAAAATCAATGAATTCAATTCGCTGCTCCGCCGCAAAGGCATCACCCTTGACTCTTCGGTGCCCCACGAAGGCTGCAATATCAGCGGCGACCGCAACGGCATAATAAAGATTGTCAACAATCTGCTGTCAAACGCAGTGCGCTACTGCCGGTCGAGTATCATCGTCAACATGCACGCCGACAACGGCATCATGATACTCAGCATCCTCAACGACGGCGACGTGATAGCTCCTGAATTCCAGGAAAAAATATTTGACCCCTTCTACCAGATGGAACGGAACGCCAACGCCGACTCCTCGACAGGTATCGGCCTCAACCTCGCGCGCTCCCTGACCGAACTTATGGGGGGCACGCTGACCTACTGCATAGCCGACAATCTCAACTGCTTCACCCTGAAGCTCAGTCTATGCGAGGAGAGCGGCACACCCGTCATCGACGCCGAACCTGAAAGCAGCGATACAGAGGAAACAGAAGTCGCCGATAACACACTGAATGACAGCGAAAAGCAAATAGGGAGGGATCAGACTCACCCGCAGGTGATCCTTCTTGTCGAGGACAATCCGGAAGTGCTCCGCTTCATCACCGAAAAACTCAGCCGCCACTACAGTGTAGTCACCGCCTCCAATGGTGCCGAGGCCCTTGAAATCATCAATGACCGGAACATGCACATCGACATGGTGATTACCGACCTGATGATGCCACAGATGGACGGAATGGAACTCACCAGAGCCATACGCGGCATAATCGAGGTAAGCCATCTGCCAATCATAATACTCACCGCCAAGAACGACCTCAACTCGAAAGTGGCCGGCCTGACCGAAGGCGCCGACGCATACATCGAGAAGCCGTTCTCGATGAAGCATCTGCTCGCCCAGATCAAAGCCATCTTCGACAAGCGCAGGCGCGACCGTCAGAACTATTCGCGCAACCCGTTCATGACTTCAATCACCAACTCCGGCATGAGCCAGGCCGACAAGACGCTGCTCGACAAAATCACACGCAGCATCGAGGAAAATCTCACCGACCCCAACTTCGGCGTCGAGATGCTCGCCGACCAGGTCAACCTGTCGCGCTCGTCGCTCCACCGCAAGCTCAAGGACCTCATCGGCACGTCGCCCACCGACTTCGTGCGCCTCATCAGGCTCAAGAAAGCCGCCGACCTCATCACCGAAGGCTCCTACCGCATCGGAGAGGTATGTTACATCGTGGGCATCAACTCGCCATCATATTTCATCAAAATATTCCAGAAACAATTCGGCATGACGCCCAAAGAATTCGAAAAGCGTCAGCGCGAACAAAAACAACCTAACGAATGAACCGACTGACATTAACACTAACCTCACTACTTGCCACCGCCTGCGTCTGGGCCGGAGACAATGCTCCGGCCAACGGCGATGTCTGGCTCGACACATCATTCAATCCCATAAACGCCCATGGCGGAGGTGTCATGAAACATGGCGACACATATTACTGGTACGGAGAGTATAAAGGCGAACAGACCTACCGCTCACCCAGCGTAGGCTGGGAATGCTACCGCACGGATTTCACCGGCGTGTCATGCTACTCGTCGACCGACCTCGTCAACTGGAATTTCGAGGGCATAGTGCTGACCCCCGACGCCATCGACCCCAATTCGCAGATCCACCCCACCATGGTAGTGGAGCGTCCGAAGGTGGTCTACAACGACAACACCGGAAAATTCGTCATGTGGATGCATATCGACAACTACAACTACTGGCACGCATCGGCAGGAGTGGCGGTAAGCGACTCCCCCACCGGCCCCTTCACATTCATCGAGGCAACACGCCCAAACAATGCCGAAAGCCGCGACCTGACAGTATACAAGGATGACGACGGCCGCGCCTACCTGATGTATTCGTCGGAGGGCAACGGCACCCTCTACATAAGCCGACTGACCGACGACTACCTCAAGCAGACAGGTGTCTACACCCGCAACTTCGCCGGGCAGTCACGCGAGGCTCCGGCGGTGTTCAAGCACAACGGAAAATATTACATCATATCGTCGGGCTGCTCCGGCTGGTCGCCCAACGAGGCCGCATACGCCGTAGCCGACAACGTGATGGGTCCGTACGAACTGCTTCCAAATCCATGCACAGGTATCGACGCCGACAAGACATTCTACTGCCAGAGCACATTCGTGCTGCCGCTCGCCGACGGTTCGTTCCTGGCCATGTTCGACCGCTGGAAAAAGGACGACCTCGTCGACTCGCGCTACGTGTGGCTCCCCATCAGCATTGACGACAACGGCATAACGATACCCTGGAGAGATCGCTGGACCGGAAAAGACCCTTCCGCGATGCTGCTTGTAGAGGAATAAACGACAATCAACCGATAAATCTGACACCCATGAGATATTCAGCAATAACCACCGCACTAATGCTCACCGCAGCTGTTGCGACTGCACAGTCGCCGGCCGACAACGTAAAATTCAAGAAAGTCACATCGCCGGTCACTTCGTCGTCAACTACGGGCAATCCCGCCAACCAGTTCTACCACGCCCAATTCACCGGAGCCGCATGGGGCGACGTCAACAACGACGGATACCCCGACCTGTTCTACAGCGACCGCAACATCCATATCAGCAACTCCACACTACAGGTCAACCTCTACTACAACAACGGCAACGGCACTTTCAAGCGAGGGGGAAAAGGACGCCTCAAAGGGACCGCCTTCTCCGCTCCGGTATGGATTGATTTCGACGGCGACGGACGCATAGACCTCCTCGTAGCCGGCCTCGACGACTATGGTTATCGCTGGCGCGACGCCGACACCGACTTGTCGAAAATTGGCGCGCATCTCTACCGCAATGTGAGCACAGGAAGCACCGGTGCAGTGACATTCGAAGAAGTATCAGGCCACGGCATACGCCCGCTCTACAACGGCAACACAGGCGGAAAAGCCCATAACTGGATAGCGGTTGGCGACTACGACAACGACGGATATCCCGACATAGCAATGACCGGATTTGACGAAGCCGCCCGCTACGATTCAGACGAACCCATCGAAGCCGTACGCGCCGTCTATCTGTACCGCAACAACGGCGACGGCACTTTCGAGCTGCAGCAGACACCTCTTGACGGCACCGCCCGGTTCCACGGCCTGACCGACGGCTCGGTCGTGCTCGAAGATATCGACGGTGACGGATATCTCGACCTGCTTTCAACCGGCTACGGTGCCACCCGCACCTCTGAGATACACCTCTACTGGAACAACGGCGACGGCACTTTCACCGAACACGCCGACAGCTTCCACCCGGTGACCAACGCATCGTCGACAGTGGCCGACCTCAACGGCGACGGTCTCCCCGACCTCATTTTCGCCGGACACTACCTGAACAACAACTCCAAGAATTTCTATATCTGCAAAAATCTCGGCGACCGCAAGTTCGAGATGCTTCCGCCCGACCGGTTCGAGGGGAGCGACGGCACTCAGATAGCAGTCGGCGACGTCAACAACGACGGCCTGGCCGACATACTCGTGGGCGGACATTTCAGAAACCACGAGCACACCACATTAATCCATATCAACAAAGGCAACTTCGAGTTTGACGCATACGGTGCCCACTACGACGACCAGTTCAACAAGAAAGGCCATTTCAGCCGCATCACCCACGGCTCCCACCACCTTGTCGACGCTGACCGCGACGGCAACCTCGACGCTTGGTTCTCAGGATGGAGCAACGGCGATTGCAGCAACGGTTGCAGCACCGAGCTATGGCTCAACTCCGGAGCCGAGAAAGGACAGGCGGCCAACACTCCCCCCTCGGCGCCATCCGCGCTGAGCGCTTCGGCCGACGCCGGCAACGGCACCGTGACCTTTACATGGACAGCCCCCGACGACGACACCACGCCGGCAGCCGCATTGCGCTACAACCTATTCCTGCGCGACAGCGCCACCGGCAAGATGCGATATACTCTTCCGGCCGACATCGCTACGGGATACATACGCGTGGCCGACACCCACGGTGCGATACGCCGCTGCCAATACACCATGCAGATACCGGCCGACGGCAACTACCAATGGGGCGTGCAGGCCATCGACGCCGCCAACCAGGGCGGAGCGTTCGCTACCTCTGACCTCGAAATAGCGGGCGTGGGGACCATCACCACCGATGAAGCAGTCGTAACGGTGGAAGGTGGCGAAGGTCACATACGCATTGCGGCCCCCGACGGCTCAACAGCCTCCATCTACACCGCATCGGGAGTCATGACTTCGCACGTCACCGTGATGCAATCCGCATCGGTCAACGTAGTGCCCGGCATCTACATCGTCACAGTCGATACCGAATCCGGCACGTCAACCCACAAAGTCGCAGTACGATAACCGGTTTAACAATACAAACCTGACATAAACCACAGCCTTTCATGAAACGCATTGCTACAGCCATATTGTCGGCGGCGGCAGTCATGACCGTGACTGCTCGCGAATCAATCAACGTCGGCAACACCCCCTGGCGCTTCACAAAGATAGTCGACGGCGCCAAAAACCTGCTCAGCCACGGCACAGTCATGGTCGACGACGCAGTAACCCAGGATATCAACGACAACAAACGCGACACAAAAGTCAGCGTCGGGGAAGCCTCCGTAATGAACGCCGACCTGCTCGCGCTCCACAATATCGAACGGCTTGTGCTCACATTTGACGGCGACAGCATCTACGGCGGAACGTTGACCTATACCCTCTACGACGACAACCGCCATGTCACAGGCTCCGCGGAAATCAGTCTCGACGACTGTTTCAGCTACGTCAAGGAAAACGACATCTCGGAGATAGGCAACACCGTAGGTTTCCACCAGCGCACGGTGGGCACCTCTTTCACCATGCCGGTCAATGCCGACGTGCGCTACGCCACCGTCAATATCGGCAGGCTCACCGACTCCCGTGGCAACAGTGTCAGAGGCGACCTTACGGAACTGGAACTGATACCCCCGTCAAACGCAATCCCCGACACGGTGCTCAGCGCTCCCGACTTTGACGACAGCAACTGGGAGCGTGTTGGCATACCGCACTGCTTCAACGAATTCGACACCTTCCTCAATGTCACCACCGGCGAGCACTGCTGGCGCGGCGAGGTATGGTACCGCAAGCAGCTCGACATCCCGAAATCATATAAAGGGAAACGGGTGACGCTGCAGTTCTACGGCGTCAACATCGGCATGGCCGTCTATGTCAACGGCACCCCCGTCAAGGGCAACAGCGCCGTGGAGCAACCGGCTCCCGTGACCCACGTAGGCAGCTCCATACCATTTGAGGTAGACATCACCCCCTACATCACGTATGGCAAAGAAAATACCGTGGCCATACGCGTGTCCAACTCGCGCGACACATTTTTCGCCTATCCCGGTTTTGCGGAGAACGAAGGTTTCGGCCAGGCAATGGGAGGCATAGTGGGCAAAGTGATGATGAATGTGACCGAACCTGTCTACATTCCGAGCAACTGCTACTCGCCCCACAACCGGTGGGGAACATATTTCGGCACCGTCGAGGCCGACAAAGAGCAGGCCGTGGTGAGAATGCTCGCCAACGTGGCCAACGACAAGGAGAAGCCCGTCCGCGCCGAACTCATCACCCGAGTGCTTGACGCCGACGGCAGATGCGTGCTCAGCCGCACCGACCGCCGTATCATCGGGCCGCATGCCACCGCCACATTCGACCACACCGACACTATCGCCAACCCCACGCTATGGTATCCTGTCGGCCTTTCAGGCACCCCCTATCTCTATGACGTGGTCTACGAAGTGAAAGCCGACGGCAAAACGACCGACATACACAAGGAACGCATGGGCATACGCACCATCACATGGGACAAAAACCATTGCTACGTCAACGGCGAGCGGTGCATACTCCGCGGCTTCGGCAACCGCAACCACTACCCCGGCCTCGGAGCCGGACTGCCGGAAACATTCCAGTGGCAGGATATCGCGCGCATCGCCGCGTGCGGGGGCAACACTCTGCGCGTAGGCCATCAGGCTCCGTTCCCCGACTCGTTCCGCGCCTGCGACGAATACGGCGTGCTCCTCATCGTCAACAGCGGCGACAACGAGTGGGCGCTCAAGGACGAGCCGGCTCTTACCTACAAACGCGAATATGACCGCGACCTCATCATTGCCTACCGCAACCATCCGTGTGTGGCCGTGTGGGAATCGAACAACGGCCTGCCCTGGGACGGCGAGCGCTACTGGCCCGTCTACACCAAGCAGGAGGTTGACAAGTGGGATTTCATAGCCCCACGCCTCGTGCTCAACCGCGACGGCTACCCCGAGCACTGGAACGCCTCCGACCCGCTCGTAATCGGCTACACCAACCGCTACGAGAAGCATCCCGACTACCCCTCGCTCAACGCCGAGGTCTACGGCACAAACTGGAGCGGAAACCCCAGCTGGTGCATAGCCCGCTTCGACTACGACAATGAAAAACCGTTCTCGCAATATTATGTGCAGAATTATCTCGACGATGTAAAAAACATGGCATGCGGCTGGATTGACTGGATGCTCGCCGAAACCTACGGCGAGGGCTACACCATCTATCTCAACGGCATGCGCAACCAGAAGAGCCTCGGCTCATGCGCCATGGACGCCAACCGCTTCCCCAAACTGAAATACCGCATCTACCGGAACGCACTGTGGGTGCCGTTCGAGAAATGCCCTGGAGTGGCGCTCCAGAGCCATTGGAACTACTCAGGCGTGCAGGATGTCGACGCATGGAGCAACTGCCCCGAAGTGGAACTGCGCCTCAACGGCAAGAGCATGGGCATCGCCACGCCCGACGCTACAACCCGCCGCTGCACATGGAAAGATATCGAATGGGAACCGGGCGAACTCCTCGCAATAGGCCTTGATGCCGACGGTCGCGAAGTATGCCGCGAGAGCGTACGCTCGGCCGGCGAACCCTATGCCGTCAAAGTAGAGCGCTACACAGCGCAGAGCCTTCCCGACGGATCTGATTTCCCGCTGCTTGCCAACGGTTCGGACGCATTCGTAATCACGGCCACAATCGTCGACCGCGACGGCAACTGGTGTCCGCGCGCCGACAACGTGCTGACATTCGACTTCGACGGCGAAGCCGCCTACAAAGGCTCGTACAACTTCTACGTAACCCCCGACAAGGATTTCAGCTACCACTCCCCCGGCGACACCGAGCTGCAGGCCGAAGGCGGGCTGATGCGCGTAGTGGCCCGCACCACCTTCACTCCCGGAGAGATAAATATCACCGTAAGCTCCCCCGGACTGAAGTCAGGAAGCTGCACCGTAAAGTCTGCCGCAGTGAAAAAATGACCGATATGCGACATTTGCGCCGATAATTATATTTTTTGAACGCAGAGTAAGGTTGTTTCGACTTGTGATACTTTATTTTTGCAATGTCACAGAATACCTGAAAAAACATCGACCTTAACATCAACCATGCAAACGTTAACCAATCTATTTTAATATGAAAAAGTTTACTTTTATTACCGCAGGCCTCGCAGGCCTGATGATGCTGGGCGCCAATACAGCCTCGGCAGAATTGAGTATCCCGAAGATCAGTCATTCGATTCCGCTGAATCACAACAATCCCGATGTGAAAATTTTTGACTGCGGAGCCAACTTCAACGTAGTGAGCGGATATATCGGCTGGACAGGTGCCGACACCAAAGTGGAACTCGGCGAAGTCGATTTCGGCGCAGACGGCAACAACTACAAGGCGGCATCTATCGAACTCGCCAACGGATGGTATTGCGACGGCTGGGCGATACTCCATGCCGGCCCCGACTACGAGTCATCCGTTCCCTTCACCCAGATAGCCCTCAACGAAACCGGCGGCTATGACAACTTCGTGACATACGCCACCAATTTCTCATGCAATACACCTCAGGACCAGTGGAGCAACGGCCCCGCAATCGAAGGTCTTGAATTCACCAAACCCACCGGCAAACAGAATGTGTATCTGACATTCGTTATCGGCGCCGGCAACATCCGCTCGGTCAACTTCTACGAGCAGGAACTTGTTCCCGCCGACTTCGTGCGCAATCTCGATGAGGACGGCAATCCCTCAATCGACGATATGATCGCCCTGCTCTCGCCCGACCAGTATGAAGGCTACGGCGACATCTCACTGCGCATCAACTCTGCCGAATCGACAGCGATGAACCCCGACGAATTTCCCGACGCACGCCTCGACGGCGACGCATGGGGCTGGACAAACGACGGCTTCATGGCCGATTACGGCAATGTTGACTTCGGCAACGGCGGTTACAAGCAGGTTGTGCTCAGCCTCACACACTGGAGTGAAAACATGAGCGACTACATCGAGGTATATCTCGACGCAGTAGAACCCGCCAACCGCATTGCAAGCATCTGGGCAGGACGCAACCTCGAAGGAAAAGTGTTCATCTCCCTGGCCAAGAACCTTCAGAACGACATCACCGGCACCCACAAAGTAATCTGCAAATGGGTCGGCGGCTCCATCAACCTCCGCTACGTTGAGTTTGTAAAAGACAACGTGTGGCCCATTGCAACAGACTGCGGCGTAGTCCTTGAAGACGTAGAGCCCGCTGCCGACGCTTTCCACATGACATTCATCGACTGCCCCGAAGGACAAGGCAATCCGTGGCATTATGCCGTACGCTGCAAAGGCCAGTATGAATCGGCCGGCAACATCGGTTACACCCGCAACGGCACCGTTATCGAATTCTTCGACGAGAATGGCGACGGCGTTGACTTTGGCGACGGCTCTTACAAACGCATCATCATCAACCACGCATGCGAACCTGCATACGCCGGTCCGATCGAACAGTCCAACTTCTCGTTCTATCTCGACCTCGACCCCGACTTCAGCATCACCGACGAAATGTTCGACCAGGAACTCGACGACATCCTCGCCGACCACGAACCTATCTGCCGTGTACGCATGCAGGGAACAGGCTCATGGGGCACCCGCAAGAAAACTGCCGGCACAATCCTCGAACCCGTATCGGGCAAACACAGCCTCTTCATGGTCTACAACCAGACCTACAAGGCCAACGCAGGCGCCAACGTGTTTGACATCTACATGGACAAGGTTGAACCCTCGGGCATCGAGTCTATAGCCAAGGACAAAGCCGACAACAATGTGAAAGTATTCACCGCAGCCGGTGAAATCATCGTTGTGGCCGACATACCCACCACCGCCGAAGTGTACACCCTCAACGGCCAGCGCGTAGCATCGGTTGCTGTCGAAGGCGAGGCTTCCATCGAAATGGGCCGCGGCTTCTACCTCCTCCGTGCAGCAAATGCCCAGGGCGTGACATCTTTCAAGGTCATCGTAAAATAAAATCCACAAAATTCCGTTAACTATATACAACGTTACTTCCGGACTTAAAAAACTCTCATAGCAATTATTTTTCTTGACCGGAAGCTGACGTATACAGAGGCAGGATTCTCCGCTGAGGAGCGTCCTGCTTCTTTTTTATCGGTGCACCGCCCTGCCCACTTCCTTTGAATGGCACGAATGTGTTATTTTTTTGAAAAAGCGTGATTGAACAGAATAGCTTATTTTAATAAATTTACGCTGCAAATCCATATTAACCCGTCATTACCTTATTTCAATAATGAAAAAAACAATCCTGACATCAGTGTGCGCGGGCATTTTCCTATCAGCCCTGGCCGAAGGAGAAATAAAGTATCCTATAACCCGCGAAATGCACAATCCCCTTTTCGTCGAATTCCCCTCGCCGATGTACGGCACCGACAGCATCGGACGCATGTTCACGGCCGACGGCTCGGCTCACGTATGGGCCGACGGTCGTCTCTACATCTACGCCAGCCACGACCTCGAGCCACCGCAGGGCTGCGACCGCATGGACCGCTATCATGTATTTTCCACCGACGACATGGTCAACTGGACCGACCACGGCGAAATCCTTTCGTCGTACGATGTCATGGAGCAGTCGGGATGGGGTATCGAGGGATGGATGTGGGCGCCCGACGCCGCCTATAATCCCGCCAATGGAAAATACTATTTCTATTTCCCGCATGTGAAGGAGGCCCTGCCGTGGGGCGGCCATGACTGGCGCGTGGGCGTAGCTGTGAGCGACAGTCCGGCGAGCGATTTCCATACGGCGGGCTTCGTGGAGGGTGCGCCGTCGCTCATCGACCCGTGTGTGTTTGTCGACGATGACGGGCAGCCTTACATCTACAACGGCGGGGGCGGACAATGCGCCGGAGGCAAGCTGCGCCTCGACGACTGGACCCGCCTGGACGGGGAGATGGTGCCGATGGAGGGACTTGTGGATTTCCACGAAGGCACATGGGTGCACAAATACAACGGCAAATACTATCTGTCGCACAGCGACAACCACGGCCGCGACGGCAACCAGCTGCGCTATGCCATGTCAGACTCTCCGCTCGGTCCCTGGAAGGATATGGGAGTGTATGTCTACGCCACCGGATGCGGCACAATCCACGGCTCGATTGTCGAGTACAAGGGAAAATGGTATGCGGTATACCACGTCAACAATCCTTCTGGACGCGACGAGCTTCGCTCGGTGTGCATCGACCCGCTGGAATACAACGCCGACGGCACTATCCGCATAGTCCGCAACTGGGGCTCTCCGCACGACAAGATGCTGATGCTCCCCGACGCCGGCCAGACTCTTGTCATTGATGCCGTCAACTATAACAACGGCGGCTCGCACTATGCCTACCACAAGAACGGAGGGGATGCTCCGGAGGTGGCCGAAGGAAAAACGGGCCGCTACATCACCGACATCAACAAGGGCGACTGGATGCGCTACAGCGTCAACGCCCGCAAGGATGGCAAATATGACATCACGTTCAAAGTTTCGCCCAAATCGCCCGAAACGAAATTCCACCTGAGTGCCAACGGCACAGACCTCACCGGCGAAATCGCACTCGACGGCACGACAAAGGATTTTGTCGACATCACGGTGGAAAATGTCAGAATCGGTGCCGACGTGCAATACCTCGACCTGCGCGCCGACAACGGCACATTCGAAATCCAATCGATTACCATCATCCCCGCAAAGGACTAAGCCACAATATGGTTGCTATGTTTTAACAAGAGTACAACAGTTTTTACAAAACTACAGAATAAAAAAATTTAAATTCGTTCTTTTGCCGAGTCTTTTGTTCTCCTGTTGAATATTCCTACAAATTGAATGTTTCTGCAAAATTCCTTTCAACTAATTTATACATAACGAAATATACCATGAACAAAAAAAGAATTGCAAGTGCTTTACTTTCGGCCATGCTAATGGCAACGACAGCATCGGCCGCCGCGGAGTGGCAGATGAAGGAAGCGCCCATGATGACCCCCTGGGCATCACAGATCGACACATCGTGCCCTCTGCCCGAGTATCCGCGCCCGCAGCTGGTGCGCAACGACGGCTGGCTTAACCTCAACGGCATCTGGGAGCTGCGCAAAGGCGTCACCGACGAGGCCTACAACGCATCGTTCGACTACGACAAAAGTATCCTTGTACCCTACCCTATCGAGTCGGCACTGTCGGGCGTGATGGAGAAGGGAGAGGACCAATGCTACTGGTACCGCCGCACATTCACCGTGCCCGAAAACATGCAGGGCAAACGCCTGCTTCTGCATTTCGGCGCTGTCGACTGGGAGGCGAAAGCCTACGTCAACGGCAAGGAGGTCGGACGTCACACGGGCGGCTACGACCCGTTCACATTTGACATCACCGAGGCGGTAAAGCCTGGAGCCGGCACGCAGGAGCTGGTGGTGTATATCGACGACAACACCGGCGTGCAGGGCCAGATGACCGGAAAGCAGTCGAAAAATCCGTCGATATGCTGGTACACCTGCTCGAGCGGCATCTGGCAGACGGTATGGCTCGAGGCTGTGCCCGAGACTTACGTCAAAGCCATCGAGATGGAGCCTACGCTCAATCAGAACTGGCTTAACCTCGTGGTGACATCAAGCGCCGGAACCTCAGGCGGCACCGTTGACGTCAGCGTCAAGGACCGCGACGGCAAAGAGGTGGCCACGCTGACCGACGGCGACATCAGCAAGACGCTGCGCATCACCATCCCGAACGCACATGTGTGGAGCCCCGCCGACCCATATCTCTATGACGTGGACATCACTCTCAAGAAAGATGGCAAAAAGGCCGACAAAATCTCGACATACTTCGGCATGCGCAAAATCGAGGTCAAGAAGGTCGACGGCTTCCCCCGTATCTTCCTCAACGGCGAACAGATATTCCAGCTCGGCCCGCTCGACCAGGGTTTCTGGCCCGACGGACTCCACACTCCGCCCACAGAAGAAGCTATGGTGTTTGACATCAGGACGATGAAAGACCTTGGCTTCAACATGGTGAGAAAGCACATCAAGGTGGAACCCGACCGCTGGTATTACCTCTGCGACCGCGAGGGTCTGCTCGTATGGCAGGACCTCCCTTCGGGCAATGTGGTGAAAGGCTACGAGGATGTTGCGAAAGCCAACTTCAAGGATGAGGCTGTCAGAATAATCAAGGCAATCAAGAACCACCCGTCGATAGTGCACTGGGTAGTGTTCAACGAAGGCTGGGGCCAGTTTGACACCCCCGAGGTGACGACCCTTGTGCAGAGCAATGTCAACCGCCTGTCTCCCTCGCGCTACGGCAAAGCATCGCTGATATGCAACGCCAGCGGCTGGACCGACCACGAGCTGGGCGACATCATCGACACCCACAGCTATCCGCACCCCTCCTGTCCGACCCACGCATCGCGCGCAGCGGTATGCGGCGAGTACGGCGGCATCACCCTCAAGGAGCCAGGCCACATCTGGCCCGGCGGCGACTTCCAGTACACCGTAGTCGAAACCAAGAGCGACTTCACCGACTATTTCAACATGCTCTGCGACGAGCTCAAGGACCTCTACTACATGGGACTCAATGCCGGCGTCTACACCCAGATTGCCGACGTTGAAATAGAGAAAAACGGTTTCCTGACCTACGACCGCAAGGTGCTCAAGACCGACAATCCCGCCAAAATACGAGCCAAGATACAGGAAGTGCTCGACATGCCGCGCAGCGACATGAAAGTGACCACGATACTGTCGACAAGCGGCACACACCGCTACAGATGGCGCTACAGCATGAGCAACGACGTGCCGCGCCACTGGCAGGAACCGGGCTTCGACGACTCGTCATGGCCATTGGGCGAAGCGGCATTCGGCGCCAACGTAGGCTCGTCGCAGCATCTTGTCGGCACCGACTGGAACACCAACAATATCGTGATGCGCCGCTGGTTTAAAATCGGCGAACTAAGCCCGGAAGCAATTGCGGCGATGCGTTTCGTGACCTTCCACGACGAGGATATCGAAATCTACATCAACGGCGTGTGGGCCGCACAGCGCAGCGGATACACCGGCGGATACGTTCCTGTCGACATCTCCGACCAGGCCAAGGCGGCAATCCGCCCCGGCGAATGGAACCTGATAGCCATCCGTGGCAAACAGAGCTCAGGCGGCCAGATTATGGACCTCGGCATCTCGGTATTCGGCGACGTCGACATTGATTACACCGAGGATTTCTCTGAGTATACCAATACGGAATTCAGTGATTTCACAGATCCTGCCTCGCCGGCAAAACCTTCGTTCAAAAAGGTAACCGCGACCGATTTCTCTCACACCGCCGACCGCTCCAACGTTGCATGGGGCGATATTGACAATGACGGTAATCTCGAACTCCTCTATTCCGGACGTCACAACCACCTCAACGGTGGTTGTGACCGCACGTTAATATACAAGCATAACGGCGACGGCAACTTCACCACAGTCAGCAACAACATCGCCACATGCTACTATGCCGACCCCGTATGGCTCGACTTCGACAACGACGGCAATCTCGACCTGTTCATGCCCGGCCTCAACAACCGCGACTATGACTGCGACAATATCAGCTACATATCGTCATATCTCTACCGTAACGACGGCAACGGCAACTTCACCGACGTCAACGCCGACGAAGCCTTCGGCATAGCGCCGATCTACAATCCTCTCGACGGAGGCCGCTCCCGCCACTGGGTGTCGACAGGCGACTACAACAACGACGGATACACCGACATCGTTGTCATCGGACATGACGACTACATCGGCACCGACTATAACGGTGACCCGATAATACGCAACGACCGCCGCGTGCTCTCGCTCTACAAAAATCTCGAAGGAAAAGGATTCGAGCTACAGAAACTGCCGCTCGACGGCAACGCCCCCATACCCGGCCTGACACGTGGCTCGGTATATTTCGCTGACTTCGACAATGACGGACGCCTCGACATCATGACTTCGGGCTACGGCCCGCTCGAAGGCAACCTGCATATCTACTGGAACAACGGCGACGGCACATTCAGCGAGATGCCCGGCCGCTTTTTCGGCTCATACGACTCATCGTGCATGCCCGCCGACCTCAACGGCGACGGCCTCACCGACATACTTGTGACCGGTTATGCCGGATATGGCTCGGGCAACGGCAAAGAGATTTTCATCTACCGTAACAACGGCAACCGTCAGTTCTCACTCGTGCCCCGCACCGAATGCGGCTTCGAGGGTGTCGACGGCGCCACTCCCGATGTGGCCGATGTCAACGGCGACGGACTCCCCGACATTCTTATCGGCGGTCACGGCTCCGAGCATGAAATCACCACATGGCTCTATCTCAACTGCGGCGACTTCGTGTTCGAACCGTTCGGCGCATGGTACTCCGACCCGTTCGGCAAGAAATTCTCATTCGACCGCATAAGCCACGGCAATTCCCACTTTGTCGACTACAACAATGACGGACGCCTCGACGCTTGGTCGATGGGCTGGGCACAGGCTTCAAGCTGCGGAAAAGACTGCGGTGCATCCCTCTACACCAACACTTCATCGGCAGCAAACAAGGCACCCGACGCTCCTGCCAATCTGAAGGTGGAATACAATACCGCCACCGGTGAGTTAACATTCAGCTGGGATGCTCCTGAAGATGACAACACGCCTAAAAACGCGCTGCGATACAATCTTTATCTCCGCAAAGCCGGCGATGACAAAGTGCACATGACTGTTCCGGCCGACATCGCCACCGGACGCCTCAAAGTAACCGAACTTGCAGCCGCCATAGCCACTACACGCTATTCGCTCACAGTGCCGGTGGAGGACGCCGAGTATGAATGGGGCGTACAGGCCATTGACAACGGCAAAGCCGCCGGGAAGTTCGCTACCGCAAAATTCAATCCGTCGGACATCGCATCCGTCGGCAATCTGACCGCCGACAGCGCACCGTCACTCTATGCGCTTGACCATGCTCTGGGCTATTCGGTAAGCGATACAGCCGCCACACTAAGCATCTACAGCGCCACAGGCATACAGCTATACCATGCCTGCGTGACCGGCACCGGCTCTGTTCCACTCCCCGCACCGGGACTCTACATCGCCTCTCTCGCGCCGGCACTTCTTGCCCCCGCCTCCCTGAAATTCCTCATAAAGTAAAAACAGCGGTCAAAAGTCGCAGCAAATTGTAGTGACGCGGTTCAATGCCGCTTATTTAAGACGACTTCGGAGGGTAATGATGAACGGGGAAGTCGTTGATATTGACATTGCCGTTGATATTAACGATGCCGTAGGCATCCTCTATTTGATTAACCCGGTCATGGCGCGAAAGCGCCTTGGCCGGGTTAATATGTGGGTGGAGCACGTTGCCGCAGGCATCATCAATCTGCATAAGCTATCCTTACTTAAGAGCCTCCCCGATATGAAGCGGATTGATGATGCCTGCGGCAACATCACGCAGCATGATGCATCTCGTCCCGGCCAAGACGCTTTCGCGCCATGACCGGGTTAATCAAATAGAGGTGGGTGTTGCAGAACTCAGAGAACTGCCTCCAAAATGTAGGGACGCACGGCTCGTGCGTCCGCCAATAATCTGATTATCAGGTGTTACAAGCGGACGCACGAGCCGTGCGTCCCTACAATATGAAGTTCTGCAACACCCTCGTTGCTACCCAATGTTGTCCGCTTAACCCCACTACAAGAGGATGTATCACACCACTATCACGCCTTTAAGTAAAACAGCATTGAATCGCGTCCCTACAATTTGCTGCGACTTTTGACAGCTGTTTTATAGTTCTGCACACCCTCTGCCTTGGGGTATCAGATATGGACAAGTGCTATAAAATAAATCAGGGCGCTACGGCCGGTATTCCGGTGTAGCGCCCTGATTTATTTTTATGGGCTTGCGGTTATAATCCGTCAGCGGATTATACGCTTGCTTACTTTATTGCCTTTCTTGACGAGATATACACCTGCCGATGTGGGATACTCGACGCGCATACCCTGGAGGTTGTAGTATTCCTCGGGAGCATTGGGATCATCGGTAGCGATATCGGAAACTCCGCTGAGGCCGGTATCGCCGCTGGCATTGTAGATACCATAGTTGCGAACCTTGACGTTGTCGCCGGTCTGAGCACCCGAACCATTGTTGAAAATGACGTTGCACTCGTCGAGAGCGCCATCCGTTTCAACGGTGTATTCGTAGTAGTTGCCTGCTTTGGTCAACTTGGCGCCGGGCCATCCGCCGGTGATTTCATGGCAAGCGTGGCTCTTGTCGTTGTTGTAGATATAGCAGTAGACGTTGCCCCAGTTTGCGGCAGAGTTGTCGAAGTAGATGTGCCATACAGTAGATTTCTTTTCTACTTTTGTATATACAGCCGAACCGGTCTTGGTCTCGTTGCCGTCGGTAGCGCTCCAGCTGACAGTCACTGACTCGCCGTCTATCATATCGGTACCGAGAGTGAAGGTTGCAGAACCGCTGAACGATATCTGCGAGCCGTTACCGATTTTATACCATGCAGAAGTTGCGTTGGTGGCAGTGATGGTGACATCCTGAGTGCCGGTGAAAGTACCGCCATTGGGGCTGAGTCGTACGCTGAGGCCTGATGCTTCGATGATGTCGTAGGGCTCGAGGCTGCTGCCTATTTTGTAGACACCGCCGTTGACGAATTTGTAGCCGCCCTTATCTTTTTCAGGAGACTGGTCGTTGCCTGCGTTGCTGAAGATAATCTTGGCGTCAGCCGGAATTTCAGCGTCGCCGGTATAGGTCCATTTGTACATGTTGTTGCCCAGGTACTGGAGTTTCTGACCGGGCCAAGAGCCGCCGGTATAGTTGTTTTTGCTGTCCCAGATCCATGCAGTAGCTGCAGTCCATGACTCGTGGTAGAAGAAGATTGCCTGCTCGCCTGCTTCGATAGAGGGTGCGATTACAGGATCGGGCTCTTCGCGGTCGCCGCCGGGGCCTACAGGGTCGGGAGTGGGATTGGGCTTGATGGTGGTAGTTTCATCGGGCATGGTTTCATCGGGCCATGTTGTCCAGTTCTCTTCTGCGGGAGCGTCGGCGTAGAGATACTTGCCGTCGTCGCCGATTTTGCCGGGACCGTTGAGCACGAATACACGCATGTTGCCTTTGCCGGAGCAGTCGGCGGTGAGGGTGCCGTCGGTGACGTTTTTCACTTCGCCGGTGATGGCATCGACGTAACGTCCGTTGAGGATGCCGGTAAATGTAGAGCTGCCCGAGATAGTTACAAGTACATAAGAGTCAACCTTGTCGTCGGTGTAGCGGCGTTTGAACGAGAGTTTGCCAGAGCAACCGTCGGTAGAATACTGGCCTTTGCGGAGAGCGGGAACGGCAGCGCGAATCTTGTTGAGGCGCTGGATGTGGAGGGCGAGAGGATATGAGAGAGTCGAGGCAAGGTTGCCTGTGGCACCGCTGTAGTCGGCGAAATCGTTGACGGTGACATCACCTTCGATATAACCGCCGAAATATGCGCGGCCTGAGTCCTTGAGAGCAATAACAGCGCCTTTGTCAATATCTTTGCCTTTCTGGAACTCTACTTCCGAACCGTAATAGATACAGGGAATTCCGCGGAACGAGAACATCAGCGAGAGGTTTTCGGCCCAGGTTGCCTGGTCCTTAGAGAAACGGTAGTTGCTGTCGGGAGCGTAGTCGTGAGAGTCGACATATACCACATTATATGTGGCGTCGTTGTAGAGGTAGTCCTGACCGTGTACGCCGAATGCTCCGGTAGCCGAATTGAAATTCCAGTGCATAGCGAAGTCGATGACGCTCATGCCGGAGAAATCGCTGTGGTCGGGCATGTGGTAGTCATTGCCGTTAAGCAGGGCGTTGTCGCTGCGACGGATGATAGCGTCGGAATGGCCCAGGTCATCTTCGGCCGACTGGAGTACGGAATCCCAGTTGGTGTGGCCGCTTACGGTCACGTAGTCCTGCGAACCTTCCTTTTCGGCAGGGATAGCTACGATTGAATCCCACGACGAGGGGTCGTAGTCCCAAGCGTAGTCTTTTGATTCTTTCCAGGTATAGTAGCAGGGAGAGCAGTTGTAGTTCTCACCGCGGTATATTACCTCCATCGAACGCGCGCAGACTTCACCGAACATGAAGAAGGGAGTGTTGCCGCGTTTTGCTTTGGCTTCGGCTGACTCCGAGGCCTCAAGGAGCTGCGGGAGGAAGTTCTTGTTGAATGAAAGACGTGGAATATGACCTGCGGTGTCGATACGGAAACCGTCCACACCCATCTTGATGAAGCGGGAGTAGCAGTCTACGATATATGAAGTGACGCCGGGGTGCTCGGTGTTGAGGTCTACGCAGTCACCTGCAATCTGTCCCCACCAGCGCGAGGGGTCGTCCCAGTCAAACCACGCTTTGTGGTGCCAGTAGTTGTGGACATCCTTATTGGTGAAGTCTGAGTTTTTCATCAGAGCCAGACGCGAACCGTACTGGTCGGCAGGTTTCATCGAAGCATAATTTTCGGGAAGCATGCCGCCTTCGCTTTTGGGCACCACTTTCATCGAAGCGTTGATGTCTCCGAGATCCTGG